>NZ_JBIQNC010000258.1:0-6065 GCF_044462705.1 Xenophilus sp. | reverse complement strand
CCGTGCCCCGCCAGGCTGTGGGCGGCGTACAGGTTGCGCGCCAGGCCGCCCAGCGGCGTGGCGGCCTTCACCGACATGGCGTTCTCCTGCGCCAGGCCCAGGTCCTTGAGCATCAGGTCGGTGCCGAAGCCGCCGGCGTAGCCCTTGGAGGCGGGCGCGTTCTCCATCACGCCGGGCAGCGGGTTGTACTTCTCCAGCGCCCAGTTGCCGCCGGAGCTGCGGCGCATGATCTCCGACAGCACCTTCGGGTCGAGCCCGTTGGCCACGCCCAGCGCGATGGCCTCGGAGGTGCCGATCATCAGGATGCCCAGCAGCATGTTGTTGCAGATCTTGGCCGTCTGCCCGGCGCCGGGGCCGCCGGCGTGGAAGATGTTGGCGCCCATCTTCTCCAGCACGGGCCGGGCACGTTCGAGGTCGGCCTCGCTGCCGCCGACCATGAAGGTCAGCGTGCCGGCGATGGCGCCGCCCGTGCCGCCCGAGACGGGCGCGTCGATGACCGCGATGCCGCGCGCCGCGCCGGCCTCGGCCACCTTGCGCGAGCTGGCGGCGGCGATGGTGCTGGAGTCGATCACCAGCGTGCCGGGCGCGATCTTCGCGAGCAGGCCGCCCTCGCCCAGATAGAGCGCTTCGACGTGCTGGCTCGCCGGCAGCATGCTCACGACCACCTCGGCGCCCTGCACCGCCTCGGCGGCCGAGGCGGCGACGGCGACGCCCTGTGCGCGCACCGCGTCGCAGGCGGCGGCCGAAAGGTCGAAGGCGGCGAGCGCGTGGCCCGCCTTGTGCAGGTTCAGCGCCATCGGGCCGCCCATGTTGCCCAGGCCGATGAATGCGATCTTCATGTGCTTGTCTCCTTGCATGTCTCGAAATTCAGCGCAGCGGCACGAGTTCGGGGGCCATCTCGCCGCGCGGCTTCAGGTGGTCCTCGACGAAGGCGGGCGTGATCTCCTCCAGCGTCGCGGGCTGCCACTTCGGGTTGCGGTCCTTGTCCACCAGCACCGCGCGGATGCCCTCGGCGAAGTCCTTGTGCGCGCAGAAGCCCAGCGAGGCCCAGTACTCGAGCCGGAAGACCTCCGCCAGCGACATGCGCGGCACGCGCTGCCACAGTTCCCAGGTGAGTGCGATGGAACTCGGCGCGCCCTTGGCAAAAGCCTTGGCAGCGCCCTGCAGCCACGGATCATCGCTGTGCAACGCGCGCAGGCGTGCAGCGATGTCCAGCAGGTCGTCCCCAGCCATCAGCGACTCGATCGCGTCGTAGTGCTCGCGCAGCTTCGATGCCGGCCGCGGTGCGCCCTCGGCCGCCGTGGCGAGGATGCGCGAAAGCAGCGCGCGGTCGGCGCGGTCGTTGCCGCTCCACGCCGTCGCGCCGATGGCCTCCAGCACCTGCGCCTTGCGCGCCTGCGGCACCAGCACGTCGGCCATGCCGGCGAAGATGGCGTCGCTGCCGTTGATCTGCGCAGCGGTGAAGGCCAGGAACAGGCCCGTGCGCCCCGGCGTGCGGCGCAGGAACCAGCTCCCGCCCACGTCCGGGTACAGGCCGATGTTGATCTCGGGCATGGCGACGCGGCTGCCCTCCGTCACCACGCGGTGCGAGGCGCCCACCATCAGGCCGACGCCGCCGCCCATCACGATGCCGTGGCCCCAGCACAGGAAGGGCTTGGGGAAGGTGTGGATCAGGTGATCCAGCTCGTATTCCTCGCCGAAGAAGCGCTCGGCGTATTCGTTGCGCTTCTCGTTGGGAGTGCTGCCGCAGTCGAGCAGCGTCCGGTAGAGCTGGCGCAGGTCGCCGCCGGCGCAGAAGGCCTTGTCGCCCGCAGCCTGCAGCAGCACGCCGACGACCTGCGGGTCGGCCGCCCATTCGCGCAGCTTCGGCGTGAGCAGCCGCACCATGTCGACCGAGAGGGCGTTGAGCGCGGCCGGTGCGTTGAGCGTGGCGACGCCGAAGCGCCTGCCGTTGGCCGTGGGAAGGAAGTCGAAGAGAACTACAGCGTCAGTCATGGGGTGCGATTGGAACGTCTTTCAGCGGATGTCGCTGTCACCTTCCAGCAGCTTGCGCGAGACGATCACGCGCATGATCTCGTTGGTGCCCTCCAGGATCTGGTGCACGCGCGCGTCGCGCAGCAACCGCTCCAGCGGGAACTCGCCGAGGTAGCCGTAGCCGCCGTGCAGCTGCAGCGCCTCGTTGCACACGTTGAAGCCCGCGTCGGTGGCGAAGCGCTTGGCCATCGCGCAGTAGGTGCTGGCGTCGGGATGCTGCGCATCGAGCTTGCTCGCAGCCAGGCGCACCATCTGGCGCGCGGCCACCAGCTCGGTCGCCATGTCGGCCAGGCGGAACTGCAGCGCCTGGAAGCTGGCCAGCGGCTTGCCGAACTGCTGGCGCTCGTGCAGGTAGCGGCGCGCCGCATCCAGCGCGCCCTGCGCCGCGCCCACCGAGCAGGTGGCGATGTTGATGCGCCCGCCGTCCAGCCCCTTCATGGCGATGCGGAAGCCCTCGCCTTCCCGGCCCAGCAGGTGGTCGGCCGGCACGCGCACGTTGTCGAAGGCGATGGTGCGGGTGGGCTGGCTGTTCCAGCCCATCTTGTGTTCCTTCTTGCCGTAGCTGATGCCCGGCGCGTCGGCCGGTACCGCGAAGGCCGAGACGCCGCCGGGCCCGCCGCCGCCGGTGCGCGCCATCAGCACCAGCACGTCGGTCGAGCCGGCGCCGGAGATGAAGGCCTTGCCGCCGTTGATGACGTATTCGGCGCCCTGCAGTTCGGCCCGGGTCTTCAGCGACCCGGCGTCCGAGCCGGCGCCGGGCTCGGTCAGGCAGTACGAGGCGAGCCTGCGGCCGCTGGTGAGGTCTTCGCCCCACTTCGCGCACACGGCATCGGTGCCCCAGGTGCCGAGCATCCAGGTCGCCATGTTGTGGATGGTGATGAAGGCCGTGGTCGAGGGGTCGACCGCCGCCATCTCCTCGAACACCAGCGCCGCGTCCAGCCGCGGCAGGCCCAGGCCGCCGATGCGCTCGGGCGCGTACAGGCCGCAGAAGCCCAGCTCGCCGGCCTTGGCGATCGCCTCGCGCGGGAAGATGCCCTCCCTGTCCCACTGCGCCGCGTGCGGCGCGAACTCGCTGGCGGCGAATTCGCGCGCGGTGTCGGCGAAGGCGCGTTGTTCCTCGCTCAGTTCGAAGTCCATGGTGCTAGTCGTCCTTGGCCGGCGTGTCCGTACTCAGCCACCGCATCAGGCCGCTTCGGCGCTCACGTGTCTTGTCGGTCATGCATTCATGGTAGCGGCGCAGTCCGTCGCCCTGCTGCTCCACCGCGCGCGTGCGCTCCTTGCACTCGCGGATGCGCCGGCCGCTCCAGGCGCTGTGCTCGCGGCGCAGCTGCGGCCGCTCGTGGGCCGACAGCGCACGCATCACGTCGGCGTAGAGCACGGCGATCTCGGTGTCGGCCGCCTGGAAGTCGCGCAGGGCGCAGGCGTTGACCTGCTCCACCGTGCCGCCCGGCAAGCAGGCGGCGCCGGCCTGGGCGTACGCGGCCGAAGCCGCGAACCACAGGAGGCAGGCGCCCGCCAGGCGCGGCGCACGGCTCACTTCAAGCTGATGGTCGTGTTCACGCCATGCGACGTGGTGCTGTCGTCGAACCAGCGCGCCGTCACCGTCTTGGTCTGCGTGTAGAACAGCACCACCTGCTTGCCGTAAGGGCCCAAGTCGCCCAGCTTGGAGCCGCGCGAGCCGGTGAAGGAGAACAGCGGCACCGGCACCGGGATCGGCACGTTGATGCCCACCTGGCCGACGTCGATCTCCTCCTCGAACTTGCGCGCGGCCGCGCCCGACTGCGTGAAGATCGCCGTGCCGTTGCCGTTGGGGTTGCTGTTGATCAGCTCGATCGCCTCGTCGATGTCGGCCGCGTCCGCGATGCACAGCACCGGCCCGAAGATCTCCTGGTCGTAGATGGTCATGCCCGGCTTCACGCCCGAGAAGATGGTCGGGCCGACGAAGTTGCCCTTCTCGTAGCCCGGCACCGACGGCTTGCGGCCGTCCAGCTCCAGCGTCGCGCCGTCGGCCACGCCGCGCTCGATCAGGCCGGTGACGCGCTCGTAGGCCGCGCAGGACACCAGCGGCCCCACGTCGGTGCCCTTCTCGGTGCCCGCGTTCACCTTCAGCGTCTTCGCCTTCGCGACGAGGTCGGGAATCCACTTGCGCGCCTCGCCCACCAGCACCGCCACCGACACCGCCATGCAGCGCTGCCCCGCCGCGCCGAAGGCCGCGCCGGCCAGCGCGTTGAGCGTCTGCTCCTTGTTCGCGTCGGGCATCACGATGGCGTGGTTCTTCGCGCCCATCATGCACTGCACGCGCTTGCCGCTGGCGATGCCGCGGTGGTAGACGTGGGTGCCCACCTTGGTCGAGCCGACGAAGCTGATCGCCTTGATGTCGGCGTGGTCGCAGATCGCGTTGACCACCTGCTCGCCGCCGTGCACCACGTTCAGCACGCCGGGCGGGATGCCGGCCTCCAGCGCCAGCTCGCACAGGCGCATCGTCACCATCGGGTCCTGCTCGCTGGGCTTGAGCACGAAGGTGTTCCCGGTGGCAATCGCCATCGGGAACATCCACAGCGGGATCATGGCCGGGAAGTTGAAGGGCGTGATGCCCGCGCACACGCCCAGCGGCTGCAGCAAGGTATAGGTGTCCACGCCGGTGGCCACGTTGTTGGCCAGCTCGCCCAGCTGCAGCGTGCCGATGTTGGCGGCGTGCTCGACCACCTCCAGGCCGCGGAACACGTCGCCCTCGGCGTCAGGCAGCGTCTTGCCCTGCTCGGCGGTGAGGATGGCGGCCAGCTCGCCCATGTGGTCGCGGATCAGTTGCTGCAGCTTCAGGAAGATTCGCGCGCGGGCGCCGATCGGGGTCTTCTTCCAGGTCTTGAAGGCCTCCTTGGCACTGGCCACCGCGGCGTCCACCTCGGCCGGCGTGGCGAAGGGCACGCGCGCCAGCACCTCCTGCGTGGCCGGGTTGACGACGTCGCGCCACTCGGTGGTCTTCGATTCGACGAACTTGCCGTCGATCAGCAGCTTGACGGTGGCGACCTGGGTGGCCGGCGTGGTGGTGGCGTCCATGAGCTATGTCTCCTTTGAAGCGGATCCGCCGCATCCTAGCTTTGCAGATTTGCCAGGACAAGAGACAGGAATGCGCGTCCATTTTGCAAAAATGCAGACATGGACTGGGACAACCTGCGCTTCTTCCTCGAACTCTCGCGCTCCGGCACGCTGGTGGCCGCGGCGCGCCGGCTGGGCGTGGACCACACCACGGTGGCGCGCCGCATCCAGGCGCTGGAAAAGGAGACCGGCACGCCGCTCTTCGCCCGCGAGGCCGGCGGCCACCGCCTCACCGAGGCCGGGCGCCGCCTGCAGCCGCAGGTGGAGGCCATGGAGCGCGCCTTCCGCACCGTGGAGAAAAGCACCGCGCCGCCGGTGGACGAAGGCCTCGCGGGCCTGGTGCGCATCGGTGCCACCGAGGGCTTCGGCACCGTGGTGCTGGCGCCGGCGCTGGCCGGCTTCGCGCGGCTGCACCCGCGGCTGGTGATCGACCTGCTGGCGATGCCGCGCCTGGTGCACCTGTCGCGGCGCGAGGCCGACATCGTCATCTCGCTGGAGCGCCCCGCCCGCGGCCCGGTGATCGCCACCCGCCTCACCGACTACGAGCTGCATCTGTACGCCAGCAAGACCTACCTGCGCACGCACGGGCCGATCCGGCGCCGGGAAGACCTCAAGGGCCACAGCTTCATCAGCTACGTGGACGACCTGCTGTTCTCCAAGGAACTGCAGTACCTGGACGAGCTGTACCGCCCCGACGCCTTCGCGCTGCGCAGCACCAGCGTGCTGGCCCAGCACCAGGCGGCGCGCGCCGGCGCCGGCGTGGCCGTGCTGCCGGCCTTCCTGGCGGCACGCGACGCCACGCTGCAGCGCCTGCTGCCGCAGGAGGCCTGCTTCACCCGCACCTTCTGGATGTCGATGCCGGCGGAGGCGCGGCAGTTGTCGCGCATGCAGGCGGTGTGGGAGTTCCTGCGCCGGGTGGTGCAGGAGCGGCAGGC
>NZ_JBIQNC010000257.1:0-6070 GCF_044462705.1 Xenophilus sp. | reverse complement strand
GCCTTCCCTGATCCGAAGGCCGCGGAGCAGGCCATGCCAGGGCACCCGAGGAACTGGCTTGGCCAGGCCTCCGGGTGCGCCCCCCTCCCGCCGAAGGCGAGAGAGGGGGGAGCGGCGAAGCCGCTTGGGGGGTGTGTCATTTCAACGCACCGCGCAGCCAGTCGACGAAGGCGGCGCATTCCCAGCGCTCCAGCGTGCCGGGCTTCCAGCACAGGAAGTAGTCGTGCGGCGAGCGCACGCTGCGCGGCGACAGGCGCACCAGGCGGCCGCTGTCCAGCCAGCTCTGCCCGAGCCGCATGCGCATCAGCGCCACGCCGAAGCCGGCCACCGCGGCGTCGTGCACCAGCCCCAGGTCGTTGAACTGGTTGCCCGAGGCCGGCTCCGGCAGGCCGATGCCGCAGGCGCGGAACCAGGTGCGCCAGGGCTCCAGCGGCGAGCGGATCAGGTGCGCGCGGCCGATCGACGCTTCCGTCTCGAAGCCGTCGTCGAAGGGGCCGGCCTCGCGCAGGTACTCCGGGCTGCACACCGGGCAGACCTCGTCCGAGAGCAGGTGCATCGACTCGCGGTCGGGGAAGGGGCCGGTGCCGAAGCGCAGCTCGATGTCGGCCTCCTCGGCCGTCACGTTGTGGATCGGGATGGCCACCTGCAGCATCAGCTCGATGTCCGGGTAGGCGTGGCGGAACATCGCCAGCCGCGGCAGCAGCAACTGGCGCGAGAAGGTGGGCGTGACCGCCACGCGCAGCCGCGCCGGCGCGTCGGCGCCGGGCTGGCCGGCCAGCGGCTGGTCCTGCAGCGCCGCCATCGCCTCGCGCACGCGCGCCAGGTAGGCAGCGCCCTCGGCCGTGGGCAGGAACTCGCCGCGCGCGGCGAAGAGTTTCAGGCCGAGCTGCGACTCGAGCTGGCGGATGCGGTGGCTCACCGCGCTGGGCGTGACGCTCAGCTCGGCCGCCGCCTGCGTCACGCTGCGCAGGCGCGCGACGGCCTCGAAGGCCAGCAGGGCCTGGATGGGCGGGATGCGGGCGGCGTTGGGGGCCATGCCGGCATTGTGCGCGGGCCGCGCGCTCTCACCCGCCCAGCGCGCGGGTGGCGGCGTGGATGAGCAGGCCGACCAGCCCGCCCACCAGCGTGCCGTTGATGCGGATGAACTGCAGGTCGCGGCCGATGGCGCGCTCCACCTCGCCGGTCAGCTCGGCGCTGTCCCACTGCGCGACGCGCTCCTCGATGTAGCGGCGGATGCGCTCGCGCCAGCGGTCGATGGCGCGGGGCGCGCCGTCGAGCAACTGTTCGTCGATCCAGCGGCGCATCGCCTCGTCGGCCTGCAGCCGCTCGCCGAGCGTGCCGGCCATCTGCGCGACGCGGCGGCGCAGGCTGGAGTCCTCGCGCGCCAGGTCGGCGTCGAGCCAGGCGCGCAGGCGGTCCCACAGGCCCTGCAGGTAGTCGGCCAGGGCCGGGTGCGCCAGCAGCTCGGCGCGGATCTGCTCGCCGCGGGCGATGAAGGCCGGGTCGGCCTGCAGCCGCGCCGCCGCGCGGTCCATGAAGCCGTCGAAGCGCCGGCGCAGCGGATGGTCGGGCGTGGCCGCCGTCTCGCCCAGCGTGCGCGCGACGGCGGCGACGATCTTGCGCGTGGCCAGGCGGGCCGCCACCTGGTCCAGCCCGACGTAGCGCAGCGCCTTGATCTCGCGGGCGATGGCGTCGGTGAGCTGCTCCTGCAGCTGCTCGTCGTCCAGCAGCGCGGCCGTGCGGCCCAGCAGGTCGTCCAGCAGCGCCTGGTGGCGGCCGTCGGCGGTCAGCGCCTCCAGCACCCGGCCGGCCAGCCGCGAGAAGTCCAGTTGCGCCAGGCCCGCGCCCGCCGCCCGCGCCAGGAAGGCGCGCACCCGCTCGTCGTCGAAGGCGGTGAGGCCGTAGCGCAGCAGCACGGCCGCCAGCGCGCCCAGCTGCCCGGCCTGCGCCGGCCGGGCCAGCCAGCGCGCCAGGCGCAGGGCCGGGTCGGCGGCGCGCAGCTTGGCCAGCACCTGCGGCGTGGCGAGGAAATGGTCGCAGATGAAATTCGCCAGGTTGCGCCCGATGCGCGCCTTGTTCTCCGGGATGATGGCCGTGTGCGGGATCGGCAGCCCGAGCGGACGGCGGAACAGCGCCGTCACCGCGAACCAGTCGGCAATGGCGCCGACCATCGCCGCCTCGGCGAAGGCCGCCACGTAGCCCATGGCCGGGTGCAGGGCGCCCCAGCGCGTGGCGGCGGCATAGAGCAGGGCGGCGCCGGCCAGCAGCGCCAGCGCCAGGCGCTTCATGCCGGCGGCCGGATGGCGCGCGGCGCGGGTCGCCTCGGCCTCAGCCAATGTCCTTCGTGTCCGCCAGGCCCTGCATGAAGGCCTCGCAGCGGGCGAGCTGTTCCAGCGTCACGTACTCGTCGGGCTGGTGCGCCTGCGCGATGCTGCCCGGGCCGCACACCACCGTGGGGATGCCGGCGCCCTTGAACAGGCCGGCCTCGGTGCCGAAGGCCACCAGCGTGGTGCGCGGCTCGCCGGCGAGGCGCTGGGCCAGGCGCGTCACCGCGTCCTTCTCGTCGCCCTGGAAGGCCGGGATCTCGCAGATGGTCTCGAAGCGGAAGCCCGCCTCGGGCGCGACCTTCTTCATCGCCGGCTCCAGCGAGCGGGCGTAGGCCTCGACCTCGCGCTGCATGGCCAGTGCGTCGACCATCGGCAGGTTGCGGAACTCGTAGCGGAACTCGGCGTCGCGCGGCACCACGTTGTCGGCGATGCCGCCGTGGAACTGGCCCACGCTGGCGGTGGAGTAGGGCACGTCGAAGCCGGCGTAGCGCCGCTCGCCGCGCTCGTACAGCTCGGCCATGTCGCGCAGTTTGCCGACCACGCGGGCGGCCATCTCGACGGCGTTGACCGACTGCGGCGTGAGCGAGGAGTGCGCCTCCTTGCCGCGCACGCAGCAGCGCCAGCGGTACACGCCCTTGTGCGCGATGGCCGGCACCATCAGCGTCGGCTCGCCGACGATGCAGGCCAGCGGGCGGATGTCGGCCTCCTTCAGGTCGGCGATCAGCTCGCGCACGCCGAAGCAGCCGATCTCCTCCTCGTAGCTGAGGGCCAGGTGCACCGAGAAGGGCGCGTCGCTCTCGACGAAGCGCTCGGCGTTGGCCAGCGCCACCGCGATGAAGCCCTTCATGTCGGCCGCGCCGCGGCCGTACAGGCGCGCGCTGCCGCGGAAGTCGTCGCCCTCGGTGATCGGCCAGTCCTGCACGATGGCCGAGAGCGGGTCCACGCTCCAGTCCTGGCCGTCCCAGGGAACGGTGTCGGTGTGGCCCGAGAGGATGACGCCGGCCGGCTTGCCCGCGCCCAGCGTGGCGAACAGGTTGGCCTTGGTCCGGTCGGCGTTCCAGGTCAGGCGGCTGCGGATGCCCAGCCCGGCCAGGTGGTCGCGCGCGAAGTCGATCAGCTCCAGGTTGCTGTTCGCGCTGACGGTGTTCATCTGCACCAGCGTCTGGGCGAACTCCAGGGCGCGGGCGGAAAGGGCGGTCTCGGGCATGGGGGGATTGTGAGGCAGCCGGCCGCCGTCCGCCCGCGGCGCAGGGCGCGCCCGGGCCCCGGGTTTGCGGCGGTGGCGGCTTCGGCCCAAAAGCCTAGACTGCGGCGCATGAAGCTCATCGATTCCATCGTCACGCAGGCCGCCGGCATCGCCGCCATCCGGCGCGACCTGCACGCGCATCCCGAACTGGCCTACGAGGAAGTCCGCACCGCCGATGTGGTCGCGGCGCGGCTGACGGAATGGGGCATCCCCATCCACCGCGGCCTGGGCACCACCGGCGTGGTCGGCATCGTGAAGAACGGCACCAGCCCGCGCGCCGTGGGCCTGCGCGCCGACATGGACGCGCTGCCCATCCACGAGCTCAACACCTTCGCGCATGCCAGCAGGCACGAGGGCAAGATGCACGCCTGCGGTCACGACGGCCACACCGCCATGCTGCTGGCGGCGGCGCAGCACCTGGCGAAGCACCGCCGCTTCGACGGCACCGTCTACCTGATCTTCCAGCCGGCCGAGGAGGGCGGCGGCGGCGCCGACCGGATGATCAAGGACGGGCTGTTCGATAAATTCCCGATGGAGGCCGTGTTCGGCATGCACAACTGGCCGGGCATGCAGGCCGGGCAGTTCGCCGTCAGCCCCGGGCCGGTGATGGCCTCGGGCAACAAGTTCTACATCACCGTGCGCGGCAAGGGCGGCCACGCGGCGCTGCCGCACACCACCATCGACCCGGTGCCCATCGCCTGCGAGATGGTGCAGGCCTTCCAGACCATCCTGACGCGCAAGATGAAGCCGCTGGACGCGGCCGTCATCTCCGTGACCACCGTGCATGCCGGCGACACCAACAACGTGATCCCCAACGACTGCGAGATCACCGGCACCGTGCGCACCTTCTCCCTCGAGGTGCTGGACATGATCGAGGCACGCATGCGCAAGATCTCCGAGCACATCTGCGCCGCGCACGACGCCGAGTGCGACTTCGAGTTCGTGCGCTACTACCCGCCCACCGTCAACACCGAGGCCGAGGCGAACTTCGCCCGCGGCGTGATGGCGAGCGTGGTCGGCGCCGACAACGTGCTGAAGCAGGAGCCGGCGATGACCTCCGAGGACTTCGCCTTCATGCTGCAGGCCAGGCCCGGCGCCTACGCCTTCATCGGCAACGGCGACGGCAGCCACCGCCCGGCGCTGCACGGCGAGGGGCCCTGTACGCTGCACAACGCCAGCTACGACTTCAACGACGACCTGATCCCGCTGGGCGCCACGGTCTGGGTGCAACTGGCCGAGCAGTGGCTGGCCCAGGAGCGTGCCGCATGATCGGCGTGGTGGAGGCTTTCCCGGCGAGCTATGCCGAGGGGCGCGCCAAGTTCCTGGCCGCCTGCGTGGCGGCGGGGCTGCCGGTGCAGACGCATCCGCTCGCGCTGCCCGGCGCCGGGGGCGAGGCGCTGGCGATGGACGTGGCGCGCGAAGGCCCGGCCGATGCCGAGCGCCTGCTCGTCGTCACCAGCGCCTGCCACGGCGTGGAGGGCCACTGCGGCAGCGGCGTGCAGGTCTTCGCGCTGCACGACGACGAGTGGCGCGACAAGGCGCGCGCCGCCGGCGTGGCGGTGCTGTACGTGCATGCGCTCAATCCGCACGGCTTCTCGCACGGGCGGCGGACGACGCAGGAGAACGTGGACCTGAACCGCAACTTCGCGGACTTCGGCGCGCCGCTGCCCGCCAACCCTGCGTATGCCGAGCTGCACGCGCTGCTGCTGCCGCGCGAGTGGCCGCCCACGCCGGCCAACGAGGCGGCGCTGGGCCAGTGGATGCAGCAGCACGGCATGCCCGCCTTCCAGGCCGCCATGTCGAGCGGCCAGTACCAGTTCGAGGACGGCGTGTTCTTCGGCGGCCGGGCGCCCACCTGGAGCAACCGCACGCTGCGCCAGGTGCTGCGCCAGCACGGCGCGGCGGCAAGGCGCATCGCCTGGATCGACCTGCACACCGGCCTGGGCCCGAACGGGCTGGGCGAGCGCATCTTCGCCTGCCGCGACGACGCGGCCGCCTACCGGCGCGCCAGCGCCTGGTGGAGCGGCGGCGGCGCCACGCCCGTCACCTCGATCTACGACGGCAGCTCCACCTCCTCGCTGCTCAACGGCTTGATGTGGAACGCGGTCTACGAGGAATGCCCGCAGGCCGAGTACACCGGCATCGCGATGGAGTACGGCACGCTGCCGCTGCTGGAGGTGATGCAGGCCACGCGCGCCGACCACTGGCTGCACAACCATCCCGACGCCGCCCCCGAGCTGGCCGCCGCCATCCGCCGGCAGATGCGCGAGGCCTTCTACACCGACACCGACGCCTGGAAGGGGCAGGTCATCAGCCAGGCGCGGCAGGCGATGTTCCAGGCGGTGGATGGGTTGAGTGGGGTGGCTGACTCCTGACGTGACTTAGGGGGCGCGCCCCAGGCCCCCGGCCACGGCGCGTGGAACCGTTGGGGGAGCATCCACAGGGGAAGCTGATACCCCAACCACCGTTCGGGCTGAGCCTGTCGAAGCCGGGTGCC
>NZ_JBIQNC010000256.1:0-6130 GCF_044462705.1 Xenophilus sp. | reverse complement strand
ATGCTCTCGGCGATGGAGCAGTTGATGTTCTTCTGGCTGAAGGCCTCGCTGGCCGAGCCGAAGACGACGATCTCGTCGGGCCACTCCACGCGCGGCGCCGAAAGCGCCGCCTCCAGCCCCTTCATGTTGGGCGTGAGCACCGAATAGCGCACACCCGGCTGGCGGCGGATGCCGTGCATCACCTGCGCGTTGTCGGCCATCTGCGGCACCCACTTGGGGCTGACGTAGCTGGTGACCTCGATCTCGGTGAGGCCGGCCGCCTGCAGGCGGTGCACCAGCTCGATCTTGACCTCGGCCGCCACCGGCTGCTTCTCGTTCTGCAGCCCGTCGCGCGGGCCGACGTCGATGAGTTGGACGCGGGAGGGGAGTTTCATGGGAGCCTCTTTCACGAAGTACCGTCCCGCAGACTCGAATGCCGCGAGTCAGAAGGCCGCGGAGCAGGCCATGCGGGAACATCCGCGGAACTGGCTTTGCCAGGCCGCAGGATGTGCCCCCGCGAGGGGGTTGGCGGAGCGGAACGAAGTCCGCGGAGACTGGGGGTGGTCATGGTTTCAGCCAGCGCGGGACCTTGAAGCGCACGATCATCAGGTAGGCCGCCACGTAGGTCACCACGAACAGCAGGCAGAAGAGCGCCAGGATCAGCGTGCGGTTCCAGAACAGCACCGCCGGCACGATCGACAGCGCCGCGAACATCCACAGGTAGGGCGAGGTGCGGTTGTTGCGCGCCAGCAGCTGGCGCGCCTCGCCGTCCTCGATGGCCACGCGCACGATGCGGCGGAAGATGAGCTGGTGGAAATGCAGCGCGTCGGCCGTGCCCGGCGACTGCCCGCGCGCGGCCTTGCGGTAGATGGAGAACAGCGTCTCCCACACCGGGTAGATCAGCAGCAGCATCGGGAACCACGGCGACACCACCGGATGCCGCTGCACCAGCGACACGCAAGCCACCGCGATCACCATGCCCCACACGTAGGCGCCGCCGTCGCCGGCGAAGATCTTGCCGCGCGGGTAGTTCCACAGCAGGAAGCCGCCTGTCGCGCCCATCAGGCACACCACCATGGCGGCGAGCTGCCGGTCGCCGAGCTGCAGCGCCACGTGCGTGATGGCCAGGCACACCTGCACCGCCACCGCGCCGGCCAGCCCGTTGTAGCCGTCGATGATGTTGAAGGCGTGCGGCAGGCCAGTGATGGCGAGCACCGCGATGAAGGCCGCCACCAGCGGCGTGGCCCGCAGCCACTGATCGACCGGGAAGTAGCCCAGGCGGTGCACGCCCAGTTGCAGCGTCCAGCACAGCAGCACGGCCGAGAAGGCCGTCAGCCCCAGGCGCAGCCGCACCGGCAGCTTCTGCGTCATGTCCTCCGCGATGCCGCCCAGCACGGCGGGCAGGATGCAGGCCAGCGTGAGCATGGAGGCAGCGAGCGGCCAGTCGACGTTGAACGGGTCGGTGCCGCTGATGCCCGCAGCGGCCCAGGCCGCACCCATGCCGATGAGGATGCCCGCGCCGCCCAGGCGCGGCACGTGGCCGCGATGGAAGCGCTGCGGCATGTCGGTGCCGTAGCGCCGCGCATGCCGGCGCGCGCGGCGCATGAAGTACAGCACCGCCGCGGCCGAGAAGAGGAAGCTGATGACGATCAGGGCAATCATGGGGCGCGGGCCGCGTTCATAGAATGCCCGCTGCCGAAATTAGACCATGCCCGTGCCGCCGACCGCCGACCCACCGCCCGTGACCGTCTCCATCGTGAGCCATGGGCAGCAGGCGCTGATCGGGCCGCTGCTGGGCGACCTGGACCGCTTCTGCGCAGGGGTGGTGGGCAAGGTGGTCCTCACAGTCAACATCCCCGAGCCCGAGGCGCTGGCCGACCGCGCGTGGCGCTTTCCGGTCGAGCGCATCGCCAACGCGACGCCCAAGGGCTTCGGCGCCAACCACAACCAGGCCTTCGCGCACTGCGCAACGCCCTGGTTCCTCGTGCTCAACCCCGACATCCGGCTCGACGGCGACGTGCTCTCGCCGCTGCTGGCGCTGGCGCAGGAGCGCACCGGCCTGCTGGCGCCGCGCATCCTGGAGCCCGGCAGGACGGCGCCGGAGCCGCACCGCCGCCTCATCACGCCCCGGGAGATCCTCGCGCGGCGCAAGCCCGGCTACACGGCGCCGGCCGTGCCCGACTGGATCCCGGGCCTGTTCATGCTGCTGCGCAGCCGCGCGTATGCCGACGTGCGCGGCTTCGACGAGCGCTTCTTCATGTACGGCGAGGACTTCGACCTGTGCGCGCGCCTGCGCCTGGCGGGCTGGTCGATCCGCATCGGCGAGGACCTGCTGGCGCGGCACGAGGCCCAGCGCGCCAGCCGGCGCAGCCTGCGGCACCTCCAGTGGCACGTGGGCAGCCTGCTGCGGGTGTGGTCGTCGGGCGCCTTCCGCCGCTACCGCCGCCTGCTGGCGCGCGAAAACTCAGCCCAGCAGTGAGCGCGCCCAGCGCACGCCCGGCAGCCGGGTGAGGCTGCCGATGGCGCGGATCAGCCACGGCGGGCTGTGCTCGACCATGAAGACGATCGCCCGCAGCTTGAGCTTGTGCTTGCGCCCCACCGCCGGGTTGGCCAGCACGATGGCGGCGTACTCGGCGAGGATGGCGCTCATCTCGGCGCGGTTGGCGTCGTCGGCCTTCACTGCCTCGATGACGTGGTCGATGAAGTAGCGGCCGAAGCGCGGGATGAAGCAGTCGCGCAGGAAGAAGCGCCTGAAGCGCGGCTGGTCCGGGAAGTCGGCCACCAGCTTCTTGAAGTACTTGAAGCGGCTGCGCACCATGCGGATGTCGAAGGAGGTGCTGCCGGTGTGGATGCACCACACGGTCACGACCTTGTCCAGGTAGTGGTTCGTGAAGCCGCGGCGGAACAGGCGCAGGAACAGGTCGTCGTCCTCGTAGCCCATGAACTGCGTGTCGAAGCCGCCCACCGCCTCGAAGGCGCGCCGCCCGATCAGCGAGGCCGAGGGCAGGATGAACAGGTCGTCGCGCAGCATCCGGTGCAGGTTGCGCTTGGGATGCTCGGTGTGCTCCTTGACCATGCCCCAGCGCACGATGCTGCCGTCGCCCTCGGCTTCTGCCAGATCGGCATAGACGAAGCCGAAGCAGGGGTCGTCCTCCGGCACCGCCGCGCGCAGGTCGCGGATGTGGGTGGGCAGGTAGAAGTCGTCCTGGTCGAGGAAGGAGATGTAGGGCGCCGACGACTCGCGCACACCGGTGTTGCGCGCCGAGCCCTGGCCGCCGTTGGCCTGGTCGACGATCCGGATCGGCCAGCGCGCCGCCATCTGGTCGAGGAAGGCGCGCTCCTCCGGGCGGGAGCCGTCGTTGACCACCACCACCTCGTCGGCCGGCAGCGTCTGGTCGAACACGCTGGCCAGCGAGCGCTCGATGAACTTCGCGCCGTTGTAGTAGGGGATGACGACCACGACGCCGGAGGGGCCGGCGCCGTGGGAAGCAGAGGGGCTTTGCATGGATGGTTCTTGTCGTGGGTACGCGGGCTCACACGGCCTCGAACAGGTCGCGCACGATGCCGCGCACCCCGCGCCCGTAGAGATCGTAGCGGCCGGTCGCCGCCTCGCGCAGCACCGGGCCGATGCGCGCCAGCCGCGAGGGCGGCAGGTGGGCGCGGAAGCGCTGGTGCGTCACCTTGCCGCGCACCTGCTCGATGCGCTGCGGGCTGATGCGCTCGCCGAAGCCGAGCAGCCGCTCCAGCACCTGCTCGGCCTTGACGGCGCGCTTGACGTGCGTGTCGCCGCGCGAGCCCAGGGCCTTGCGCAGCTTCTCGCCGAAGGTGTCGCGGCGCGCGCCGATCTGGTTGCCGCCGTGCTGGCGGTAGTCGATCAGCGGCGCCTCGATGACGTCCACCTCGCCGAGGGCGGCGGCGATGATGGCCAGCCACTCGTCGTGCACCCATTCGACGGGGAAGGGGCGCGCCGCATCGAGCAGCTCGCGCCGGAACACGGTGGTGGCGCCGGTGACGAGGTTGCGGCGCAGGTAGACGTCGAAGGCGCGGCCGCCGTGGATGCGGTCCAGTTCGCTGCGCTTCGTCTCCAGCGCGTGGAAGAGCGTGCCGCCCAGCGGCGCGCCGGCGCCGTCGACCAGGCGGGCGTCGGAATGCAGCAGCAGCAGCCCGGGCCGGGCCTGGAAGGCGGGCACGATGCGTTCGAGCTTGTCCGGCACCCAGGCGTCGTCCTGGTCGCTCAGCGCGATCAGGGCGCCGCGGCAGGCCGCGGCGGCCTGCTCGAAGTTCTTCGTCACGCGCAGGGCCGGCTGGTTGACCATGACGCGCAGGTCGATCGCCAGGCCCGGCCGCTCCTGCAGGCACTGTGCCACCGTGCGGCGCACCACCGCCACGCTGTCGTCCGACGAGCCGTCGTCGGAGAGCACGATCTCGCGCGGCGGCAGCGTCTGCAGGCAGATGCTGCGCACCTGCTCGGCCAGGAAGCGCGCGCCGTTCCAGGTGCACAGCGCGACGGAGACGTCCGCAGCGCCGCTCATCGCCCGAACCCCTTGGCCGCCTCGCGCGGCGGCCAGGCCAGGCTGAAGTCCTCCTGCGCCATCGTCAGGTTGGGGCTGTAGGCCGGGTCGTTGAACAGCAGTTCGCCCCAGCGGTCGAACATGAACTGCTCCTCGCGCTTGAAGCGCTCGACCTGCTCGGGCCGCAGGTCCGACGGGCGCGTGGCGGACTCGTGGTGGTACAGGTCGGCATACGGCGTCCACACGTTGCGCCAACCGGCCTCGCGCAGGCGCAGGCACAGGTCGACGTCGTTGAAGGCCACCTTGAGGTGTTCCTCGTCCAGCCGGCCGACGGCGTCGAAGCGGTCCTTGCGCACGACGAGGCACGCGGCGGTGACGGCGCTGAAGGTCTGCAGCAGCGCCGCCCGGCCGAAGTAGCCGGGCTCGCCCTGCGGCAGGTGGCGGTGCGCATGGTCGGCCACGCCGCGCCGGTAGCCCAGCACCACGCCGCCGTGCTGCAGCGTGCCATTGGGGTACCACAGGCGCGCGCCCACGGCGCCGACGCCGGGCTGCAGCGCGATCGACACCATCTCGCCCAGCCAGCCGGGCGAGATGACCTCGATGTCGTTGTTGATCAGGCCCAGCACCTCGCCGCGCGCGACGGCGGCGGCCTGGTTGTTGAGCGCGGAGTAGTTGAAGGGGCTGTCGTCGCGCAGCACGCGCACCCTCGGGTGCTGCTTGAGCTGGTCGAAGTAAGTCAGCGCCTGGGGATCGTCGGAGCCGTTGTCCACCAGCACGATCTCGTAGTGCGGGTAGTCGGTCTTGTCCAGGATGCTGTCGATGCACTGCCGCACCAGCGCGAGACCGTTGCGCGTGGGGATGATCAGCGTGACCAGCGGCGCAGGGTCAGGCAACGCGTAACGCACGCGAAAGCCCGGCGCGTCGCGCTCGGCGCGGGCCAGCCAGCCATGCCGGTCCAGATGGGCCTGCAGCGCCGCCTCGCCGCCCTGCGGCGCGTATTCGGCCGGGTCCATCGCATCGGGCCGCGCGGCGTCGTGCACGTGGCGGTGGTACAGCACGGAAGGCGCGTGCACGATGCGCCCGGCGTCCTCTTCCGCCGCGTCGGCGCAGCGCAGCGCCAGGTCGTAGCCTGCCGCCTCGTCCCCGCCGAGGCGAAAGCCGCCGGCGCGCCCGACGAGCCCCCCCTCGAAGGCGCCCAGGCGCACGAGGTAGTCCTGGGAGCGGGCCAGGTCGGGGTTCCACGCCGGCTTGAAGTAGCCGGCCGAGCGTGCGCCGTCGTCGGCGATGCGGTCCTCGTCGGTGTACGCGATCTGCGCGCCGGGATGGTCGCGCAGGGCCTGGGCCAGGCGCAGCAGGGCGTCCGGCGCCAGGGCGTCGCGGCCGTCCAGCAGCGACAGCCATTCGCCGTGCCGGAGTTCGACGGCTTCGCCGGCCGTCCCCGAAGCGATGGCGACGCGCGGCTCGGCCTGCGCCAGCGCCTGCAGCCAGGCCTGCCGCCGGTCGTCGCCCGCATCGCAGAAGGCGATGCAGCGCCATGCGCCGAAAGACTGCGCCGACAGCGACTGCACGGCGCGCGCCAGGAGCGCCTCGCCCGCCTGCCGGGCATCGAGCACGACCACGAAGCGGGGGCACTCCGGCCA
>NZ_JBIQNC010000255.1:4745-6152 GCF_044462705.1 Xenophilus sp. | reverse complement strand
CGCCATCGTCACCAACCGCGGCGGGCGCACCTGCCACGCGGCCATCATCGCGCGCGAGCTGGGCATCCCGGCCGTGGTCGGCTGCGGCGACGCCACCGACCGCCTGAAGGACGGCACCCTGGTCACCGTGAGTTGCGCCGAGGGCGACACCGGCCACATCTACGACGGCCTGCTGGAAACCGAAGTCACCGAGGTGCAGCGCGGCGAGATGCCCGCCATCAAGACCAAGATCATGATGAACGTGGGCAACCCGCAGCTCGCCTTCGACTTCGCCCAGCTGCCCAACGCGGGCGTGGGCCTGGCGCGGCTGGAGTTCATCATCAACAACAACATCGGCGTGCACCCCAAGGCCATCCTCGACTACCCGCAGGTCGACGGCGACCTGAAGAAGGCGGTGGAGTCGGTGGCGCGCGGCCATGCCTCGCCGCGGGCCT
This sequence comes from Xenophilus sp., assembly GCF_044462705.1. Lineage (NCBI taxonomy): Bacteria > Pseudomonadati > Pseudomonadota > Betaproteobacteria > Burkholderiales > Comamonadaceae > Xenophilus > Xenophilus sp. The sequence goes on along the minus strand of NZ_JBIQNC010000255.1, from coordinate 5,718 downwards.
TCTACGTGGACAAGGTGGCCGAGGGCGTGGCCACGATCGCGGCGGCCTTCTGGCCCAAGCCGGTGATCGTGCGCCTGTCGGACTTCAAGTCCAACGAGTACCGCAAGCTGATCGGCGGCAGCCGCTACGAGCCGGAGGAAGAGAACCCGATGCTGGGCTTCCGCGGTGCGGCGCGCTACATCAGCCAGGAGTTCGGCGAGGCCTTCGCGATGGAGTGCGAGGCGCTCAAGCGCGTGCGCGAGGACATGGGCCTGACCAACGTGCAGATCATGGTGCCCTTCGTGCGCACCCTGAAGCAGGCCGAGCGCGTGACCGAACTGCTGGCCGGGCGCGGCCTGAAGCGCGGCGAGAACGAACTCAAGCTCATCATGATGTGCGAGGTGCCCAGCAACGCCGTGCTGGCGGACCGCTTCCTGGAATACTTCGACGGCTTCTCGATCGGCTCGAACGACCTGACGCAGCTCACTCTGGGCCTGGACCGCGACTCCGGCCTCGAGCTGCTGGCGGCGGATTTCGACGAGCGCGACCCGGCCGTGCAGGCCCTGCTGGAGCGGGTCATCCAGGCCTGCAAAGGCAAGGGCAAGTACGTCGGCATCTGCGGCCAGGGCCCCAGCGATCACCCCGACTTCGCGCAGTGGCTGGCGGGGCAGGGCATCGAGTCGATCTCGCTCAACCCCGACAGCGTGATCGACACCTGGCAGCGCCTGGCGCAGTCCTGACGGGCCGGCAGGCCGGCCCGCCCGGCGCGGGCCGCGCCTGTTGTTGCACCACGGCGACGTGCGGTGCGCACAAAGGCGCGAAAGCTGCCCGGGAAATCCCTGTCAGCTTCGTGTAATTGAAAAAAATTGTGAGTTTGGTGCCAAACTCCTGCGGAACGCGCCGGCGTGAGTGCCAACTGGCGTTCCGCGCGGCGGTGCAGGACGGAGACCGCCATGATTCTTGTCAAGACCGAAATGGGCCAGCAGGTCATGAG
>NZ_JBIQNC010000255.1:0-4645 GCF_044462705.1 Xenophilus sp. | reverse complement strand
GCCTGGACGCGGCGGGTGGCTTCACGAACCCACAAGGAGTGCCATGCGTCACTACGAGATCATTTTGCTGATCCACCCGGATCAGAGCGAACAGGTTCCGGCCATGCTGGAGCGCTACAAGGGCATGATCGCCGCCGGCAACGGCAAGGTGCATCGTGTCGAGGACTGGGGCCGCCGCCAGCTGGCCTACCAGATCAACAAGCTGAACAAGGCGCACTACCTGTGCATCAACATCGAGGCCGACCAGGCCGTGATGGGCGAGCTGGAACACGCCTTCAAGTTCAACGACGCCGTGCTGCGCCACCTGACGGTGCAGAAGAAGAAGGCCGACACCGGCCCGTCGTCGATGATGAAGACGGTCGAGCGCGAAGAGGCCCGCAAGGCTCAGCAGGCCGAGTACGCCGCCAACAACAGTTGATGTGACGCGGTCGGGTGCGGCCAACCAGCTCGTGCTGACGGCCTGCATCACCGAACTCGCCGCCTTGCGTTTCACCCCCGCCGGCCTGCCCGCCGTCGACCTGCGACTCGAGCACGAGTCGACGCTCGAAGAAGCAGGGCAGACCCGCCAGGTGAAGGCGGCCCTGAAGGCGGTGGCCTTCGGTTCGGTGGCCGAGCGGCTCGCACGGCAGGCACTGGGCAGCCAATGGCTCCTCAGGGGTTTCCTGGCCACGCCGCGCAACGCGAAGCACCCGGTCTTCCACGTCACCGAGTTCCAGCAAGATTAATTTTCGAAAAGAGGTCCCGAAATGGCCACGTTCAAGAAATTCAACAAGGACAAGCGTCCCAAGCGCAACAGCCAGTCGCTGCTGTTCAAGCGCAAGCGCTTCTGCCGCTTCACCGTCGCCGGCGTCGAGGAGATCGACTACAAGGACATCGACACCCTGCGCGACTTCATCAGCGAGAACGGCAAGATCATCCCGGCGCGCCTGACCGGCACCCGCGCGATCTACCAGCGGCAGCTCAACACGGCCATCAAGCGCGCGCGCTTCCTGGCGCTGGTGCCCTACACCGACCAGCACCGCATCTGAGGAGAGGCCTGAACCATGCAAGTCATTCTTCTGGACAAGGTCGTCAACCTCGGCGCCCTGGGTGAGATCGTCAAGGTCAAGGACGGCTACGCCCGCAACTTCCTGATCCCCAGCGGCCGCGCCCGCCGCGCCACCGAAGCCGCCAAGGCGGAATTCGAGGCCCGCCGCGCCGAGCTGGAAAAGGCCGCTGCCGAAAAGCTGGCCGCCGCGCAGGCGCAGGGCGAGAAGCTGGCCGGCACCACGGTCAAGCTGACGCAGAAGGCCGGCGTCGACGGCCGCCTGTTCGGCTCCGTCACCAACCACGACATCGCCGACGAGCTGAAGAAGCTGGGCTACGACGTGGCCAAGTCGCAGGTGCGCCTGCCCAACGGCCCGATCAAGACCGTGAGCGACACCACCGTCAGCGTGCAACTGCACACCGACGTGGTGGTCGACATCACCGTCACGGTGTACGGCGAGACGGCGTAACAAGCCAGGCTCGTCCCCACCCGGAAAGGGCCGCCTTTGGGCGGCCCTTTTCTCTTGCGGCGCCAGTGGCAGGCCGGCAACGGTGCACAGTCTTCAGCGAGGCTTGCACCGGCTGTCCCCAGCGTTGTCCACAGGCCGCGTCGCCTCGCGCTTCTTTTTTGTAAGCAAGCGGCCTCGAAAGCGGCTGCGCGGGTGGACTGGCGGTGCCGGTCTGCCGACAATTTTTGGCTTGCCTTCCTGCGCCTCATGTCCGCTGTCTTCTCCTTCCCCGACGACCCCCGCCCCGACGACCGCCAGGTCGCGCAACTGCGCGTTCCGCCGCACTCCATCGAGGCCGAGTCCAGCGTGCTCGGCGGCCTGCTGCTGGACAACGGCGCCTGGGACCGCTGCGGCGACCTGCTGGTCGACGCCGACTTCTACCGCCACGAGCACAAGCTGATCTTCGCGGCCATCGGCCAGCTCATCAACGCCAACAAGCCGGCCGACGTCATCACCGTCCACGAGCAGTTGCAGAGCCTGGGCAAGTCGGAGGAGGTGGGCGGGCTGGTCTACCTGAACGCGCTGGCGCAGTACGTACCGAGCGCCAGCAACATCCGCCGCTACGCGGAGATCGTGCGCGAGCGCTCCATCCTGCGCAAGTTGATTTCCGCCTCGGACGAGATCGCTACCAACGCCTTCAACACGCAGGGCAAGGCGGTCGACAAGCTGCTGGACGAGGCCGAGCAGAAGATCTTCAACATCGGCGAGGAAGGCTCGCGGATGAAGCAGGGCTTCCAGAGCATGGAGTCCCTGGTGGTCGAGCTGCTCGATCGCGTGACCGAGATGGCCGACAACCCCAACGACATCACGGGGGTGCGCACCGGCTTCTACGAATTCGACAAGATGACCTCGGGCCTGCAGCCGGGCGACATGATCGTGCTGGCGGCGCGTCCCTCGATGGGCAAGACCTCGCTGGCCATCAACATCGCGGAGCACGTGGCGATCGAGGAGGGGCTGCCGGTGGCGGTGTTCTCGATGGAAATGGGCGCCGCGCAACTGGCGGTGCGTATCGTCGGCTCCATCGGCCGCATCGACCAGGGCCACCTGCGCACCGGCAAGCTGACGGACGAGGAGTGGCCGCGGCTGACCGAGGCCATCGAGAAGCTGCGCAACGTCTCGCTGCACATCGACGAGACGCCGGGGCTGACCACGAGCGAGCTGCGCGCCAATGCGCGGCGCCTGGCGCGGCAGTACGGGCGCCTCGGCCTGATCGTGGTCGACTACCTGCAGCTGATGAGTGTGTCCAGCAGCATGAGCGACGAGAACCGCGCCACGGCGGTGGGCGAAATCTCGCGCGGCCTGAAGATGCTGGCCAAGGAGCTGAAGTGCCCGGTGATCGCGCTGTCGCAGCTCTCGCGCGGGGTCGAAAGCCGCACCGACAAGCGCCCGATGATGAGCGATCTGCGCGAGTCCGGCGCCATCGAGCAGGACGCGGACCTGATCATGTTCATCTACCGTGACGACTACTACAACAAGGAGTCGAAGGAGCCGGGCGTGGCCGAGGTCATCATCAGCAAGCACCGCAATGGCCCGACGGGCACGGTGAAGCTGGCCTTCCTCAAGCCGCTGACCAAGTTCGAGAACCTGGCGCTGGGCACGGGCGACGACTTCTGATCGGGTGATGCCGCCGCGGCGGGCTATGGCTTCGCCGGCGGCACGCAGGCGGTGTTCTGTCCTGCCGGCTTGCGCATGAGCCGCAGCAGGTCAGCCAGCGTCTTGCCCGGCTCGTCGCGGAAGCGCTCGTCCAGCACCTGCACGGCGTCGATGCGGTCCACGCGAAAGCCGCGGAAATCGCCGCGCAGTTCGCACCAGGCCGACAGCGTCCAGACCTTGCCCCAGTAGAAGCAGCCCAGCGGGCGCACCGTGCGGCGGCTGGCGGCGTCGTTGACGTCGCGGTAGTCCAGCCGCAGCTTCTGCCGCGCCTGCACGGCTTCGCGCAGCGCCTGCAGGTGCGCGCGCGTGGCATCGTTCATCGCGATGGCCGGCGCGTACAGCGCCAGCGCCTCGGCCGAGACGCGCGCAGCGGGAGGCAGCACCGACAGGATCTTGCCCAGCGCGTTCTCGATGTCGCCCGCCATGGCGGCATCGACCCAGCTCTGGGCGAGCCGTGCCGCCGCCACCAGCGCCCGCGCTTCGTCTTGCGTGAACATCAGCGGCGGCAGCTCGAAGCCCGCGCCCAGGCGATAGCCGATGCCGGCCTCGCCTTCGATCGGCACGCCCTGGTGCTGCAGGTCGGCCACGTCGCGGTAGACCGTGCGCTCCGACACCTCCAGCCGCCGCGCCAGGAAGGCGGCGGTGGTGAGCCGCCGCCCGCGGATGAGCTGGACGATCTGGAACAGGCGGTCGGCACGGCGCATGGCGGGAGGGACAGGTCACTCGACGCCGATGTGGATCGTGAGGTCCGTGGGGCTGGTGTAGGCCTCGAAATCGCTGCGGTAGCTACGCCTGATCTCGGGGTGCGCCTCGAAGTAGCGCCAGATGCGCTGCCAGGCGTCCAGCACCGCCTGCGGCATCTCGCCGTGGGCCTCGAACACCAGGTAGTCGCCGGCCGCGACCTGCACCGTGCCGCCTTGCGACACGGCCACGCCGGCGATGACGTCGAAGGCCCCATCGGCGTCGGACTCGTAGTTCGCGTACACGCCGAAGTTGCGGTCGTCGGCGGTGCGGTGCGGCGTGCGAGCGTACACCTCCTCGGCGAAGAAGCGCTGCCAGAGGCCGCCGATGCGCATGGTGGCCGGGGCGTTTTCCTCGGCGTTGGTGGTGCGCACGCGCAGGCCCGCGACCGAGAAGGCCTCCTGCTGCTGACGTGTCGGTTCCATGATGTGCAGTCTCCCGGGTGATGTCACGGGCCGGATCGGCCAGGTCGGCCCGCAAGGCACCTCGCAGGCCTGCGCATAGCGTACATCTCGCTGCCGGGATGCGAGGCGGCCGCCGATGCCGGCGCGGGCCCGGCCGCGGCGCGGTCGCGTCCGCGCTGCGGGCGTCCGGCGCCGGCGGCCGCATGCGGGTCGTCACGGGCCTGCAGGAACAGGCGCAAGGGGAAGCGGATCGGCATGGCCTTGTATCTTTAAGCCTCGGACCGGCTCGGGTAGCCCGAGCGGCCTCTGGGA
>NZ_JBIQNC010000254.1:0-6171 GCF_044462705.1 Xenophilus sp. | reverse complement strand
GCGGGCTATCGCGAGGAGGGCGGCCGCCGCGGTGCGCCGCCGCGCGAGGGCGGCAACGGCCGCGGCTGGGGCGGCGGCGCCGGCAAGCGTGCCGGCCACGGCGCACCGGCCGGCCGCGCCTTCGTGCCGCGCGGTCGCTGACAGGCACCGCCACACGACACCGACGCCCGCCATGCGCGGGCGTCGGTTTTTTTGCGTCCTCTTTTCTCTTTTGCGGCCGCAGTCGCCGGCCGGCTTGCGAGCCCCAAAGAAAAATGCCCCGCTGGCATGTTCCAGCGGGGCATCGGGTATGGTTGGTGGGCCCTGAGTGACTCGAACACTCGACCTACGGATTAAGAGTCCGCTGCTCTACCAACTGAGCTAAGAGCCCTCGCCCTGTGCCGCCTGTTTTGCAAGGCGGCGTTTTCAGGCAAGACAATGATTATATGCCAGATCCGGACCGCGGTGCCAGCCCCCGCGGCCTGCATCGGATGAAGTCAACGCCAACGAAGGAGCCTCCCATGCCCGACACCCCCGCAGCGGCCCAGCCGCAGATCGTCATCACCGGCGCCGCCGGCGCGCTCGGGCGCGCGGTGACGCAGCATGTCCTCGACCAGGGCGCGCGCGTGGCGCTGCTGGACCGCGACGCCGCGCACCTGCGCCAGGCCTTCCCCGGGCTGGAGAACTCGCCCCACCTGCTGCTGCCGGCCGATGTCTCGTCCGCCGGCTCGGTCGCGCAGGCGGCCGCGCAGATCCTCAGGACCTTCGGCACGGTCGACGCCGTCGTCCACATCGCCGGCGGCTTCGAGATGGGCGAGCCGGTGCACGGGCTGGACCGCGCTGCGTGGGACAGGATGATGGATCTCAACGCCTGGTCCTTCGTCGCCGTGACGCAGGCCTTCGCGCCGGCGATGATCGAGCGCGGCGCAGGCGCCTTCGTGGCGGTGAGCGCGAAGTCCGCCGGCCGGGGTGTCGCGCACATGGCCGCCTACTGCGCTTCCAAGAGCGCGCTGCAGCGGCTGGTGGAAAGCGCCGCGGCGGAGCTGGCGCCGCACGGCATCGTCGTCAACAGCATCGCGCCCGGCGTGCTGGACACGCCGGCCAACCGCCAGGCCATGCCCGACGCCAACCCGTCGGAGTGGGTCTCCACCACCGTGGCCGCCCAGACCATCGCCTTCCTGGCCGGCGGCGGCGCGCAGGCGCTGCATGGGCAGCACCTGGTGTTGGATTGACAAAAGAAAAAGGCCCCGCTGCCGAAGCAGCGGGGCCCATGTGATGGGTTGTGGTGGTGGATTCTACAGCAACCGTGAACCTGTTATCTTCAACGATGCCGAGACGTCCCCATGGCGGTGGGTATCGGCGGAATGGACAGGGACATATGTAAAACCCGCTGACGTTCTCATTGCGCTGAAACTGCATGGAGGTCCTGCCGAGGACTTGGCTTCGTGGCGAATGTCACGCCTGAATGCGTTGCCTTCAACCACAAAAGGAGTCAACCATGAAGAAGATGATGAACGAAACCGATCTGGCCGCGCGCTGGAACCTCAGTCCCAAGACCCTCCAACGCTGGCGTAGCGAGGGTCGCGGCCCTCGATTCATGAAGATGTCCAAGCGGGTCGTGTACCCCATCGACGAAGTCTTCGATTTCGAGTCCCAGGCCCTACGGTCAGCAACCTGGGCAAAAGCCTCCGACGTCGTCCTTCCGGACGGATCGAAGTTGATGGATGCACGCGAGATTTCGTATGTGACCGGGCTGCCCCTGTACGTCTTCACGCAAAAAAACGTGCGGGAGGCGTTGGGCATCCCACATCGTCGAGTTGAAAAACTTATTCGTTTCGACTGTGACGAGGTGATGGCATGGGCCAAACGCTGGTCGCAGGAGGCCCGGGATCAGGGCATCGAAGCGAAAATCGATCCGGGCGAGCAGCGCAGATCGTTGCAGCAGGCCTTGGCATCGTTGCCCGTCTGACTGCTGCATCCGCGCCATCGGCCTACTGGCCTGCCAGCTCGTATCCGGTGCTGCGCCCCCCGCCGGGTGATTTCTTCAATACGCCCAGGTCCAGCAACTGCGTGATGTCGCGCAGCGCGGTGTCGGGCGAACACTTGGCGATGGCGGCCCACTTGCTGCTCGTGAGCTTGCCCTCGAAGCCGTCGAGCAGGCGGTTGAGCAGTTTCACTTGCCGCTCGTTCAACGACAGGCCCGCCCAGCGTTGCCAGAAGCGCGCCTTGACCAGCACGGCGTCCAGCGTGGACTGCGCGCTGGCGACCGCGCGCCCAAGTGTGCCGAGGAACCACGACAGCCAGCCGGTGGCGTCGAGCGTGCCCTTCTGCGTGCGCTCCAGCACGTCGTAGTAGTCCTTGCGCTCGCGCTGGATCTGGGCCGACAGGCTGTAGAAGCGTTGCGGGCTGCCATCGGCGCGCGCCAGGAACAGGTCGCCCACCGCGCGGGCGATGCGGCCGTTGCCGTCGTCGAAGGGGTGCAGCGTCACGAACCACAGATGCGCCAGCCCGGCCTTGATTAATGCGGGCTCGCCCGTTTCCTCGTTGGCCCATGCCAAAAACCGCGCCGTCTCGGTGGGCAGCACGGCGGCGGGCGGTGCCTGGAAGTGAACCTTGCGCCGCCCCACCGGACCGGAAACCACCTGCATCGGCCCGGCCGCATCGTCACGCCACTGCCCCACGGTGAGCCTGTTCATGCCCGAGTACCCGGTTGGGAACAGGGCCGCGTGCCAGCCGAACAGGCGCTCGGCGGTCAGTGGGAAGGCGGCGCGCGAAGTGGCGTCGAGCACCATCTCCACGACGCCTTCGATGTGCCGATCCACCGGGGCGACCGCGCCAATGTCCACGCCCAGACGGCGAGCAATCGAGGAACGCACCGATTCGACGTTCAGCACTTCGCCTTCGATTTCGCTGGTCTTGACCACGTCCTCGGTCAGCGCGGCGAGGCTGGCCTGATCGCGCAGCGCCATGCCCACGTCGGCCAGACGGCCCAGCAGCACGCCTTGGGCGCGGCTGACCTCGGTCAGCGGGCCGGTCAGCGCCGTCAGGTCGTAGCGCCAGTTAGGCCAATCGTCGGCTTGCCAGATGTAGAGTTTTTCTCCGCTATTCATGCGGAGATTAAACACCTTATTCGCCGCAAGGGCAAGTAATTCTCCGCGTAATATGCGGCGAATGTGGCGGCTAATCGCCGCATCCAGCCGTGCGATGTTCCTAATTTTCTCCAAAATGATACATTAAGAGAATATATGGAACACAAAACGGCCATGCCCGCCGACACCCACAGCCAGCGCGTGCTCGATCTGGCCAGCCAGAAGGGTTTGCTGCGCGCCGGCGATCTGGACGCCATCGACGCGCCCCGGGTCGTCCTGACGCGCCTGACCGCCGCTGGCCTACTGGACCGGGTCGGGCGCGGCCTCTACCGCCTGCCGAACCATCCGGCATCGGAACACGAAAGCCTCGTGGTGGTGGCGGCCAAAGCGCCGCAGGCCGTGTTCTGCCTGCTGACCGCGCTGCAATTCCACGGGCTGACCACCCAACTGCCACGGCAGGTCTGGATCGCCATGCCGCGCGGCTGCCACGCGCCGCGCATCGATTGGCCGCCGATCAGGATGACGCAGATGACGGGCGATGCCCATGCGGCAGGCATCGAGGAACACCGGCACGACGGCGTGACGCTGCGGGTCCACAGCGCGGCCAAGACGGTCGTGGACTGCTTCAAGCATCGCAACAAGATCGGCCTGGATGTGGCGATGGAGGCGCTGAAAGATGCCTGGATGGCGCGCAAGGCGTCGGCGGACGATCTGTGGCGGTACGCCAAGGTGTGCCGGGTCGCCAACGTGATGCGGCCCTATATGGAAGTGGTCGCCCATGAGTCATCGCGCGGCCTCGCTCCCATGAGCGCCTGATCGCCCGCGTGATCATCCGGCGACGGTGATCGGTCGCGGCTTCCGTGCGGATTTGCATGGAGACCCGGCGATGACCCGATACTGCACCTGCTGCGGCAAGCCCTTCGAACCCCGCCCGCAAGTTCCCGACCAATCCTTTTGTTCCGCGCCCGACTGCCAGCGCGCCCGCAAGCGCCAATGGCAGCGGGCCAAGCTCCAGTCCGATCCCGACTACCGGATCAACCAGCGCGCCGCGCAGCAGGCGTGGTCGCAGCGCAATCAGGACTACTGGCGCAACTACCGCGATTCCCGGCCCGAATACGCACAACGCAACCGCGAGCAGCAGCGGTCGCGGGACCAGGGCCGAAACGGGGATCTTGCAAAGATGGACGCGTGCGACCTGCCGAGCGGCCTGTACCGCATAACGCTGCATCCGGCATTGCCGAGGGAAAACGGCGACTCGTGGGTCGTCGAGATCACGCCGGTCTGCGTGACATGTCCGTGCAAGATGGACGTGTCAAGAGAGGACGTGATCGACGCCTCGTCGATTCGCCCGTAACTTTGCTTCCAAAACGGGTTCTCTCGAACATCCTGCATGGCAACGATTCCAACCGTGTGCGTTGCCGCCGTGCGGCGGCGGCGTGTCCATTGAAGGGCGGCAGACCCGAGATCGCCAATCACGGAGTGACCGGGTCTATGCAATCGAACGAATCGCCTATAAGTCCGCCGGGGCCGGTGTTCCGCGCCGCGCAGTACGTGCGCATGTCCACCGAGCACCAGCAATACTCGACGGAGAACCAGGCCGACAAAATCCGCGAGTACGCCGCCCGGCGCAACATCGACATCGTCCGCACCTACGCCGACGAGGGCAAGAGCGGTCTGCGCATCGACGGTCGGCAGGCGCTCCAGCAACTGATCGGCGACGTCCAGGCGGGCAAGGCCGACTTCCAGATCATCCTCGTCTACGACGTCAGCCGCTGGGGCCGGTTCCAGGACGCCGACGAAAGCGCCTACTACGAATACATCTGCCGCCGCGCCGGCATCCAGGTCGCCTACTGCGCCGAGCAGTTTGAGAACGACGGCTCGCCGGTGTCCACCATCGTCAAGGGCGTCAAGCGCGCGATGGCAGGCGAATACAGCCGCGAGCTCTCGGCCAAGGTGTTCGCCGGGCAGTGCCGTCTGATCGAACTCGGCTTCCGCCAAGGCGGGCCCGCAGGCTACGGTCTGCGACGCGTGCTGATCGACCAGTCCGGCTCGGTGAAGGGGCAGCTTTCCCGTGGTGAGCACAAGAGCCTGCAAACCGACCGCGTGATCCTGCAGCCTGGCCCGGACGAGGAAGTGGCCGTCGTGAACCAGATCTACCGCTGGTTCGTCGAGGACGGCCTGTTCGAATCCGAAATCGCCGACCGGCTCAACACCCGTGGCATCCAGACCGACCTCGGGCGCGACTGGACGCGGGCCACGGTGCGCGAGGTGTTGTCCAACGAGAAATACATCGGCAACAACGTCTACAACAGGCGTTCCTTCAAGCTCAAGAAGGTGCGCGTGGTGAACCGCCCGGAGATGTGGATCAAGAAGGAAGGCGCGTTCGAGGGCATCGTGCCACCCGACCTGTTCTACACGGCGCAAGGCATCCTGCGCGAACGCGCCCACCGCTTCAGCGACGAGGAACTGATCGAGAAGCTGCGGCGGCTCTTCCAGCAGCACGGCTATCTGTCCGGCCTGATCATCGACGAGGCCGAGGGGATGCCGTCGGCGGCGGCCTACGCGCACCGCTTCGGCAGCCTGATCCGCGCCTACCAGACGGTGGGCTTCACGCCGGATCGGGACTACCAGTATCTGGAGGTCAACCAGTTCCTGCGCCGCCTCCACCCGGAGATCGTCGGCCAAACCGAGCGGATGATCGCCGAGGTCGGCGGCGCGGTCGTGCGCGATCCGGCGACCGACCTGCTCACGGTCAACCGCGAGTTCACCGTCTCGCTGGTGCTGTCACGCTGCCAACTGCTCGACAACGGTCGCCGCCGCTGGAAGGTGCGCTTCGACACCAGCCTCACACCGGACATCACGGTCGCCGTGCGTCTGGATGACAGCAATCAGGCGGCATTGGATTACTACCTGCTGCCGCGTCTGGACTTCGGCCAGCCGCGCATCCACCTGGCCGATCACAACGGCCTCGAATTCGAGAGCTACCGCTTCGACAGCCTGGACTACCTCTACGGCATGGCCGAGCGCAGCCGTCTGAGGAGAGTCGCATGACCCTGCCTAGATTTCACGTACAGCAAGAAGTTGGAAACTTCAAAGGTACGGA
>NZ_JBIQNC010000253.1:0-6230 GCF_044462705.1 Xenophilus sp. | reverse complement strand
TCGGCCATGCTGCGCACCTCGACCACTGCGCCGACGGGGAACTGTTCGAGTTCGGCGCCGGCTGGCAGCGCGACGTAGTGCGCGCGGCCGTCGATGCCGTCCAGTACCAGGTAGCCGCGCTCCTGTAGTTCGTCGGCCAGGCCCTTGCCGACCACGCGGCCGACCACGGGCTGCGCTGCCTCGCCCGGCGTGAACACCACCATCTCGCGCTGCTGCACGCCGAGCGCGCGCTGCATGGTCCGCACGATGTCGCCACGCTCGCCCATTGCGCGCAGCGTGGCCTCGATGTTGGGCCGCAGCCGCCAGCGGTTCATTCCCTCGGGTTGGGCCAAGCCCATTGCGGTGAGCCGCTGCAGCCGGCCAATCAGCAGCGTGCGCGGCTGACGCGCCGCGTCGGCGTTCGCCGCCAGTTCCACCACGCCATCATGGGATTGCTGCGCCTGCTGCTGCAGGCTGCGGTCGAGGCTGGTCCAGCGCTCCTGCCCCACCTCGCGCAGCAGGCCCTCGCGAATGTCGCGTTCCGTCCGCGGTCCGAGCCATTCGGTCGCCAGCTCGGACGCACGCTGGCGCATGCCGTAGGCGATGTAGTCGCGCGCGATGATTAGGTCCTGGCCAGTCTGGTCGCGGCCGCGCAGCACGATGTGCGTGTGCGGGTTGTCCGTGTTCCAGTGATCGACCGCCACCCAGTCGAGCGGGCTGCCCAGGTCGCCTTCCATGCGCGTCATGAGGTGGCGCGTGTAGCCGCGCAGGTCTTCGAGCTGCTGCGCGTCCTCGGGCGAAACGATGAACCGGAACTGGTGCCGGTCCCCGCGCCCGCGTTCCTCGAAGTCGGCCAGGTCCGCGTGGTCGGTCGTGGGGCCGTAGGCGTGGCCCTTGCCGCCGTCCCGATCCACCCCCTCGCGCTCGATGTAGCGCAGGTGGGTTTCCACCGAGCGCGCACCCGCCTGCTTGAGCACCACGTAGCGGACCTTGATGACGACGCGCCGTGCGCCGGGCCCCAGCCGCCGGCCGGCGGTCTGCGCCGCGACGTGGCCGCGTCCGAGCTTGGCGGCGCTGCGCCCGCCAGCTCGCGCGGTCTGCGAAGGCTTCGCGCCGGACTTGCTCACCTCGCGCAGCACGCGGCCGATGAAGCGTTGGCCCCCGCCTGGGTGGCCCGCTCGTGGTGACTTCGGCGGCCCCGGCCGGACGCGGAAGCGGTCGTCGTCGCGCGAGGTCATCGCACACGCTCCGGCGCAGTGAGGCGCACTGCGGCGCAGACGGCACGCACGAACGCCAGCGCCGACGCGCACTTCCCGCCGCTTGCGGCACGCGGCCGGCCGAAGGCCGTGCCGCGCCAACCCCCGTGCAGACAAGGCCCGAGGCACCCGCGCGTGCCGTCCCCTTCTATCTTGCCCTCCGCCCGTCTTCCGAGTTCTGGCGATCGCTGGCGCGAACGACCTCGACGGTCTGGCGGCGATCGCCTGCACGGGCGAGGCGCGCCAGCCACAGGCGGCGCTGCAAGGCGCGTGCATGCCGCCTGCACGAGGATCGGCAGCGCCGATGCACGGGTGGCGGCTGTCATCGCGTGCCCCAGGTCCACATCGGCTGCGCGCGGCCGAGCACGGCCGCCGCGTCGATTGGACCGAAATACCGGCTGTCGAACGACGCCGGGTTCGTCGCGCTGAGCAGGAACAGTTCGCCATCACGCAGCGCGCGGCAGTGCGACCACAGCGGCAGGCCGCGGCCAAGGCCGTCGGCATCGCGCGCGAGCGCCACCGGCACGTCGTCGACGTAGACGGTGCGCTGCGCCATGCACACCCGCTGCGGCGTCGTCGCGCCGATGCGCTTGAGCAGCGGGATGCGCTCGGGCAAGTAGCCGCGCTGCGCAGCGAGCGCGGCGGCCTCGGACGGCAGGCGGGCCAGCACGATGTCGCCGACGTGCAGCGCATCGGCCACCGTCCCCGCCGGTTCGATGCGATACCAGCCGCGCGGCACGCTGTCACTGGGGTTGTAGACCCAGCGCGCCGCCGGTGCGTGCAGCGCGGGCCCGGCGAGCGCAGCAACGCCGAGGGTAGCCACCAGCGCGAGCAGGATGCGATGCGCGGCCCGGCTCATCGGAACATCTCCCCGCACAGCCAGGCAGCATGCCGCTCGGCGTTGTACGCCGGCAGCGGCTGGCGGGCAGCGAGGCGGTTGCCGAGCGTGCGCCAGTACGCGGGCGCAGCCTGAGTTGGGTCGATGGCGAGCGCTTCGATCGCGTCGATCCGCTCCAGCACGGCCTGCACCGCCGTTTCGCCTTCGGTGCGCAGCAGCAGCTGCGCGCCGGGACGAACGCCGGCGATGCGCTGCATGCACTCGCAAGGCGTGCAGGCCTGCAGCACCATGAGCTGCCAGCGCGTCGTGCCGTAGTCGTTGGACTCCCAGCGCACGCGGCAGAAGACCGCCCCGGGAGCGAAGCTCGCGCAGCGCCGCCAGCGGTCTAGGCGCAGTTCGCGCAGCGGCCGGCCGAAGCGCAGGTAGAGGTTGATGCGGCGCTCGACGTAGGCAAGCGAGACGCGCGTGAGCGGCGGATCGCCGGGGTCGGTGGCCGAGGCCACCGACAGGTGAGGCGAATCCATCGGCGTGTCCACAGACACGTCCGATGGCACGATCGCCGTCGAGGCATGAGCCGGTCGAATGGTCAATGGCAGTGCGTTCATGATCATTGCTCCGGGAATTCGCGCTCCAGCAGCGCTCGCAGCATGTCGGCCACGGTGATGCCCCGCGTGAACGCGGCAACCTTGATGCGCCCGCGCAGCGCCGGCGTCACGTCCAGCGTCAGCCGCGCGGTGTAGACCTCGCCACGCGCGAGCGCCGCGAGGTCATTGCCGTCGCCGGCGCGCACCCAGGCTTCGGCCTGCGGATTGGCCGGCGGCCGTACGCCAATAGGTACGCGCTGCACGCGCTTGCCGTTCCTCATAGCCGGCCGCTCCGCAGCACTTCGGCGGCCAGCGCGGCGATTTCGCGCGCGGCCGAGCTGTTGGCGTCGGTCTCGCGCACCAGCCGGCCGGCCGCCACGCTGTCGGCAAAGGCGATGCGCTGGCGCACCTCGGCCGACAGCGCGGGCAGCGGCTGGTCGGCCAGCGCGCCACGCGCTTCGCGGCCGATCACGGTGGTGCTGACGCGCCGGTTGATGACGAAAGCCGCGCGCAGCGCCGGCCGGAACACCTGCGCTTCGCGAATCAGCGAGACCATCTCCGCGCTGGCCCACACGTCGTAAGGACTGGGCTGCACCGGGATCAGCACGAGGTCGGCCGCGAGCAGCGCCGAGCGCGCGAGCGCCGCGATGCGCGGCGGCCCGTCGATGACGACGTGATCGGCGCGGCGCGCGAGTTCGGGCGCCTCCTGGTGCAGCGTCTCGCGCGCCAGGCCGACGGCGCCGAACAGGCGCGGCAGGTCGCTCTGGCTGCGCCGCTGCGTCCAGTCCAATGCTGAGCCCTGGGGGTCGGCATCAAGCAGCAGCACATTCTTGCCCAGCAAGGCCAGTTCACCGGCCAGGTGCGTGGCGAGCGTCGTCTTGCCGACCCCGCCTTTCTGGTTGAGCAGCGCGATGATCATGGCGCGCTCCTCGCAGGCATGTTGGCAGACCTGTCTTCTGCCTTCGTGCTCGTGAGCCTTGCGGCATCCTTCGCGCGGTGCGTGCCGGATGCGTGCCGCGCGCCGCTGCGGCTTCTCCACAGCGCGGGGCCTCCTACTATCGTTAGGTTTTTATTGAATACGTTAGATACGTTAGGCGGCGCGCAAGTCCGTGCGGTGCAAGGATTTTTCGACCATCGACACGCCTGATAGCACGAGTCCGCTGCGCCTGATAGCACGAGTCGGGGCACGCCTGATAGCACGAGCCCGTTCACCGGCTGTCCACAGGCCATGCACCGTCGCCGAAGCTGCCGCCGGGGCGAAGCGGTGCCGTGGACGGCACGGGACGGAAGGCCAGCACTTCCGGGCCGCGCCGCGAGCGCAGGATGGCGAGCGCGTAGCCCGGCAGGGGCTGGCGCGCGACGATGCGCCGCAGGTCGCAGGCGAAGTCCGCGAAGCGGGCCAGGCTGCCGGACTTGCGGTGCAGATGCATGAAGTCGAAGCGCCAGCCCTCCGGCTGCCATCCCGCGTGCTTGCGCACCAGGCGATACAGCCAGCGCTCGATCCCGCCCGACAGGCGGAAGTAGTTCCCGTCGATGGTCAGCACCAGGCTGTCTTCCATCACGCCCGCATAGAACCAGTCGGGCAGGATCAGCTCGATGCCCAGCGGCCTGCCCTGACCGTCCGCGCGCTCCTTCCACTCGTTGATCCACGAGAAGCGGTGCAGGCGCCTCGCATTGGCCTGTCGGATGGAAGTGGCCACGCTGGTGGACTGCAGGCGATCGAGCGCGGCCTTGAGCCGCTGGTAGTCGCGCAGCGACGCGCCGCGGCCCACGAAGCGCAGGATCTCGTGCGGCGTCGCGGCCATCAGCCGCGAACTGCGCAGGCCGGCGTCGCGGGCTTCGACGATCTGGCTGGCGGCCCAGATCAGGATGTCGGCATCCCAGATCGTCGCGATGCCGTGCTCGGCCGTGCCCTCCACGCGCACCGTCACCGGCCCCGCGCGGAAGTCGATCGGCACCGTGCGCCGGCTCTTGGCCAGCGAGAAGAACGGGTAGGCCATCAGGTCCTGCACGTCGCGCGCGGGCATCTCGCCCGGCATGGCATGGAACAGTTCGAGCTGCTCGCGCTGCGGATCGCGCGGGGCGGCCATGGGCTGCGGTGTCCATGATCGTCAGCGCCCGCCGTCGCGGCGGAACGAGCGGCGTTCGGTGCGCAGCTCGACGTACTCGGGGTCGCAGGTGGCTTCGAAGCTGCGCTCGTCCGCCCAGGCCTTGAGGTCGGACCGGGCGTACATCACGCGCCGCCCGAACTTGCGAAACCGCGGACCACCGCCGATCACGCGGTGCTTCTCCAGCGTGCGCGGCGACAGCCGAAGCAATGCAGCGGCCTCGTCATTCGTGAGGTAGTCCGGCTGGGCCGCGGCCGCCGCGCTGGTCTGCGCAGGCTCGGGCGTCGATGAGGGTGCGGCCTGCGGCCGCAGCGAAGCGGGTCTCATGGAATGGGCCTCCGTCGGTACTGGTCGCCGACGGGCGAAGCGCCGCCGGATGGAGCCAGTCTCAGGAAAGCCCGGCGTTGCGGGGACGGACGTTCAAGCGTCAGTCCAAACGTCCGTCCCTGATCGCTTCGATCTGGAGTAAGCGCCGGTAGCCGCCATCCACGAGCGCCCGGCCGCGGCGCGCGAGCCGGCGCACCTGGGCGCGCAGTTCGCCCAGGTCGTGCCAGCGCTCGGCGACCACGGCCATGCCGAACAGCGCCTGGGCGATCTCGCGCTGCGTGGCGCCCGCGGCCAGGCCGTCAAGCGTCTGCAGGCTGCGCATGTGCAGCAGCGCAATGCGGTCAGGCCGCCCGTGCGCGTGCCCATGTGAGTGGGCATGAGCGCCTGGCCGCGCGGCGTCGCGGCCGTAGAAGGCATCGAGGCGCTCCACCGTCGCAGCCGCGGCGCGCCAGCGCTCGCGCAGCCGCGCGCCGCCGGCCACGCCATGGGCGTAAGCCATGCCGTGCTCCAGCGCGGGCGAGAACGCGACGCGCAGCGTGCCCTCCGGGCGATAGGCGTTGAGCACCATGCGCTGGCCGTCGTGAGCGAGCTGCTTGCGGCCCGGCATGCGCCACAGCGCAAAGGTGGGTGCATCGGGCGCCGCGCCCGCGTCAGGGTGGAGTTGCGGCAGACCATCAGGGTCGGGCAGCCATGCCGGTTGCGCGTAGCGCGCATCGCGCGAGGGGTCTTCCAGCATGCGCAGACCCCAGGGCGCCGCGTCGGCGGCTTCGTCGGCACTGCCGCACGCATGCCGGCCGTAGTCGGATCGGTAGTGCGGATTGCGCCGCAGGTATTCCCAGGCCAGTGACGGCCCGTCCAGCGTCAGGGCGTAGAGGTACGCGGCGGCAGGATGCCAGTCGTTCGCATGTGTGCCCATGACGAAACCTCCTTCTTGCAGGTGGCGCCACGGGCAGCGGTCCGGTCAGTGCGGTAGCGTGCTTGTCTCGGGGTTGGAGTCGGAATCGGAATAGCAGGCGAGGCCGCGTGCGGCCGCCCTTGCGCCGCAATAGCCATGATAAAGGGCGCGCGCGGCACGCCCCGCCCGCCTTGTATCTTTAAGCCTCGGACCGGCTCGGGTAGCCCGAGCGGCCTCTGGGAT
>NZ_JBIQNC010000252.1:0-6259 GCF_044462705.1 Xenophilus sp. | reverse complement strand
AGCGCAAGCTGCGCGAGCGGATGAACATCCCGGTGTTCCACGACGACCAGCACGGCACCGCGATCATCGTCGGCGCCGCGGTGGTCAACGCGCTGGAAGTGGTCGGCAAGAAGATCGGGGACGTGAAGCTGGCCACCGCCGGCGCCGGTGCCGCCGGCATCGCCTGCCTGGACATGCTGGTGGCGCTGGGGCTGAAGCCGGAGAACATCCTGGCGGTGGACCGCGACGGCGTGCTGCATACCGGCCGCGGCAACATGGACCCGGACAAGCAGCGCTACGCGCGCGACACCGACAAGCGCACGCTCGCCGAGATCGTCGAGGGCGCCGACATCTTCCTGGGCCTGTCCGCCGCCGGCGTGCTGAAGCCGGAGATGCTGGCGGCCATGGCCGACAAGCCGATCGTGCTGGCGCTGGCCAACCCGACCCCGGAAATCCTGCCGGAGCTGGCGAAGCAGGTGCGCCCGGACTGCATCATCGCCACCGGCCGCAGCGACTACCCGAACCAGGTCAACAACGCGCTGTGCTTTCCGTACATCTTCCGCGGCGCGCTGGACGTGGGCGCCACCGAGATCAACGAGGCGATGAAGCTGGCCTGCGTGCGCGCCATCGCCCAGCTCGCGCGGATGGAAGCGGGCGACCTGGCGGCCGCGTACGGCGACGACATCCCGTCGTTCGGCCCCGAGTACCTGATCCCGCGCCCGTTCGACCCGCGCCTGCTGGTGATGCTGGCGCCGGCGGTCGCACGCGCGGCAATGGAATCGGGCGTGGCCACCCGCCCGATCGAGGACTTCGCCGCCTACGAGGAGAAGCTCGGCCAGTTCATCCACCGCACCGGCCTGGTGATGAAGCCGGTCTACGACCGCGCCCGCGGCGACCGCCAGCGGGTGGTCTACGCCGAGGGCGAGGAGGAAGTGGTCCTGCGCGCGGTGCAGACGGTGATCGACGAGGAACTGGCGACGCCGATCCTGATCGGCCGCCCGGAGGTGATCGAGTCGCGCATCCAGCGCCTCGGCCTGCGCATGCGCGCCGGCGTGGACTTCGAGCTGACCAACATCCTCGACGACCCGCGCTTCACCGAGTACTGGCAGCAGTACCACGCGCTGACCGAGCGCCGCGGCGTGACCCCGGCCGCGGCCAAGAACCTGATCCGCTCGCGGCCCTCGCTGATCGCCGCGCTGATGGTCGAGCGCGGCGAGGCCGACGCGATGATCTGCGGCCTGGTCGGCCGCTACCACAAGAAGCTCGGCTACCTGCGCAGCGTGTTCGACTTCGACAAGGGCGTGCAGGGCACCGCCGCCATGACCGGGGTGATCAACGAGCAGGGCGTGTGGTTCTTCCTCGACACCCACGTGCAGCTCGACCCCAGCGCCGAGCAGATCGCCGAGGCCACGCTGCAGGCCAGCTACCGGTTGAAGCTGTTCGGCATCGAGCCGAAGGTCGCGCTGCTGTCGCATTCCAACTACGGCAGCCACGATGACGCCAGCGCGCAGAAGATGCGCAAGGTGCGCGACCTGGTACTCGCGCGCGCGCCGAAGCTGGAGATCGACGGCGAGATGATGGCCGACACCGCCTGGAACGCCGACCTGCGCCAGCACGTGTTCCCGAACACCACGCTCAGCGGCCGCGCCAACCTGTTCGTGCTGCCGAACCTGGACGCGGCCAACATCACCTACAACATGGTCCGGGTGATGACCGACGGCGTGGCCATCGGCCCGATCCTGATGGGCCTGGACCAGCCGGCGCACATCCTGACCCCGGCCAGCACCCCGCGCCGGGTGATCAACATGACCGCGATCGCGGCCGTGGAAGCGCAACTGCGCAAGCAGCAGCGCGCCACCGGCATGTCCTTCGGCCGCCTGATGCGCTCCCTGTAGGAGCGGCGCTCGCGCCGCGACAACCCCGCGCCGCGCACCTAACCCGCGGCGCGCGCCCCGTACCAGCCCCGGGTCGCGTTCACGATCCGGACCACCGACAACATCACCGGCACCTCCACCAGGACGCCGACGACGGTGGCCAGCGCCGCGCCCGAATGCACGCCGAACACGCCGACTGCGGTGGCCACGGCCAGCTCGAAGAAGTTGCTGGCGCCGATCAGCGCCGATGGCCCGGCGACGCAATGCGCGACCCCGAGCCTGCGGTTGAGCCAGTACGCCAGCCCCGCGTTGAAGTACACCTGGATCAGGATCGGCACCGCCAGGATGGCGATGACCAGCGGCTGCGCCAGGATCTGCTGCCCCTGGAAGCCGAACAGCAGCACCAGCATCACCAGCAGCGCGAGCAGCGACAGCGGGTGCAGGCGCTGCAGCAGCGCCGCCAGCGCGGCCTCGCCTTGCCGCCGCAGCAGCCAGCGCCGCAACGGCACCGCCACCGCCACCGGGACGACGATGTACAGGCCCACCGACGACAGCAGGGTCGACCACGGCACCGAGATGGACGAGATCCCCAGCAGCAGCGCGACCACCGGCGCGAACGCGACGATCATGATCAGGTCGTTCAGTGCGACCTGGCTCAGCGTGAACCGCGGCTCGCCGTCGCACAGGTGGCTCCACACGAACACCATGGCCGTGCACGGCGCCGCCGCCAGCAGGATCAGGCCGGCGATGTAGGAGTCGATCTGCGCGGCGGGAAGCTGGTCGGCGAACACGTTGCGGATGAAGATCCAGCCCAGCAACGCCATCGAGAACGGCTTGACCGCCCAGTTGATGAACACGGTGACGCCGATGCCGCGCCAGTGCCGGCGCACCTCGCCCATCGCGGCGAAGTCGATCTTCAGCAGCATCGGGATGATCATCAGCCAGATCAGCCCCGCGACCGGCAGGTTGACGCTGGCGAACTCTGCGGCGGCGACCCGGGCGAAGGCGTCGGGGAACAGCGCCCCGAGCCCGATGCCGGCCGCCATGCACAGGCCGACCCAGAGCGTGAGGTAGCGCTCGAAGACGCTCACGGCGACGCCAGCAGTTCGCGGACCCGGCGCGAGATCTCGTCGCGCACCGCGCGGTAGCCGGCGTCGTCCAGGTCCTTCGGGTCGGGCAGGTTCCAGTCCTCGCGCCGCCTGGCCGGTACCCAAGGGCAGCTGTCGCCGCAGCCCATGGTGACCACGGCA
Organism: Xenophilus sp.; assembly: GCF_044462705.1. NCBI lineage: Bacteria > Pseudomonadati > Pseudomonadota > Betaproteobacteria > Burkholderiales > Comamonadaceae > Xenophilus > Xenophilus sp. The sequence continues at coordinate 3,156 of NZ_JBIQNC010000252.1, read as the reverse complement.
TCGAACTCGCCGGTCACCTCGTCCAGCGACTTCGACGCATGCGTGGACAGGTCGTAGCCGAGCTCGGCCATGAAGCGCACGGCCCGCGGGTTGACGCGCCCCGAGGGCCGCGAGCCGGCGCTCAGCGCCTCGACGTCGTCGCCACCGTGGATGCGCGCGAACGCCTCCGCCATCTGGCTGCGGTTCGAGTTCTCCACGCACACGAAGAGCACGCGTTTCCTTGCGCCTGCGACCATCTCAGCAGCAACCCGACTGCGGCGCGCAACAGGACCCGCCCTGGGCGGCTTTCGGCGCGACGCTGGCGATGTCCGGGCTGCAGGAGGCGCCGTCGGTCGCGCAGGGGGCGTCGCCGGCGTGGTAGGTGGTGGCTTCGCCGAGGGTGTGGAAGGTTTCCCAGCGCGTGCCCTGCGGATCCTCGGTCCAAAGCTTGTCCGACTGCGCGTAGCAGCAGATCGTCGCCTCCTCCGGGACCACGGTGCCGCCGGCAGCGTCGAGGCGGCGGCCGAGCGCGGCCAGCGCCTCGCCGCTGTCCGCCTGGATGCCGAGATGGTCGATGCCGGGCGCGCGGCCGGTGTTCGAGATCGCGAAGTTCACGCGCGGATCCTCGAGCATCCACTTGGCGTAGTCGTCCTTGCGCACGGAGGGTTGGGTGCCGAACAGCTCGGAGTAGAAGCGGACGCTCGCCGCCAGGTCGGCGACATTGAGGTGGACGTGGAAGCGGTTCATGGCCGTGGGTCCTTGTTTCGTGGGGTGCAGGTACCCGCCGGTCCGCAGTCCGCGGCGCCGGCGCAGCAGTTCTCGGTGAGGTAGGCGAGCAGCGCATCCATGCGCGCGTAGTCGGCGCGCACGCGGATGACGCGGCCCTCGCGCTCGTCGCCGACCATGCCGGCGGCGCGCAGCACGTTGAGGTGGGCGGTCAGGGTGGCCGCGGGCAAGTCCAGGCGCTCCCGCAGCGCGCCGACCGACAGGCCGTCGGGGCCTGCCTGCACGAGGGCGCGGAACGCCGCGAGGCGGGACTCGTGGCTGAGCGCGGAGAGGGCGGCAAGGGCGTCTGGCGTCTGCATGATTCGATAATTCCAGAAGTGTCGAACCAATGTCAAGCGTCCGTACGAAATTAAATCCCGGGTCAAAACGTCCAACAAATTACCCGGGTCCAATTGAAGAGTCGGTCGCGACCAGCGTTGGCGGGCTAGAATCCCCCCATGAACCAGACCAACGAGCTCCTCCGCGAAGACCCCGATCCGATCGAGACCCAGGAGTGGCTCGAATCCATCGAGGCGGTCCTCGACCGCGACGGCCCGGCCCGCGCCCACCAGCTCCTGGAAAACATGGTCGAGGTGACCCGCCGCGCCGGCGCCAACCTGCCGTTCTCGACCACCACCGAGTACATCAACACCATCCCGCCCGGCCAGGAGGCCAAGAGCCCCGGCGACGCGGCGATGGAATGGCGGATCCGCTCGATCATCCGCTGGAACGCGATGGCCATGGTGGTGGCCGCCAACCGCCGGCCCGGCGACCTGGGCGGCCACATCGCCACCTTCGGCTCCAGCGCCACGCTGTACGACGTCGGCTTCAACCACTTCTGGCGCGCCCCGAGCGAGGACCACCCCGGCGACCTGCTGTACATCCAGGGCCACGGCTCGCCCGGCATCTACGCGCGCTCGTTCCTGGAAGGCCGCATCACCGAGGACCAGCTGCACCACTTCCGCAAGGAGGTGGACGGCAAGGGCGTGAGCTCCTACCCGCACCCGTGGCTGATGCCCGAGTACTGGCAGACCCCGACGGTGAGCATGGGCCTGGGCCCGATCGCCGCGATCTACCAGGCGCGCGCGTTCAAGTACCTGGAAGCGCGCGGGCTGATGCCCAAGACCGACCGCAAGGTCTGGTGCTTCCTCGGCGACGGCGAGACCGACGAACCCGAATCGCTGGGCGCCATCAGCGTCGCCGGCCGCGAAGGCCTGGACAACCTGATCTTCGTCATCAACTGCAACCTGCAGCGCCTGGACGGCCCGGTGCGCGGCAACGGCAAGATCATCCAGGAGCTGGAAGGCAACTTCCGCGGCGCCGGCTGGAACGTGATCAAGACCATCTGGGGCAGCTACTGGGATCCGCTGCTGGCGCGCGACACCAGCGGGAAACTGCGCCAGGTGATGATGGACACCGTCGACGGCGAGTACCAGAACTGCAAGGCCTTCGGCGGCGCGTACACGCGCGAGCATTTCTTCGGCAAGACCCCGGAGACGTTGGCGCTGGTGCAGAACCTGAGCGACGACGACATCTGGCGCCTCAACCGCGGCGGCCACGACCCGCACAAGGTCTACGCCGCCTACCACGCCGCGGTGAACACCAAGGGCATGCCCACCGTGATCCTGGCCAAGACGGTCAAGGGCTACGGCATGGGCAAGGCCGGCGAGGCGCTGAACCCGACCCACGGCACCAAGAAGATGGACGACGAGGACGTCAAGGCGTTCCGCGACCGCTTCCAGATCCCGGTCACCGACAAGCAGCTCGAAGACCACCAGGTGCCGTTCTACCACCCGGGCAAGGACTCGCCGGAAGTGGAGTACATGCTCGAGCGCCGGCGCGCGCTGGGCGGCTTCCTGCCGCAGCGCCGCAGGAAGAGCACGCAGCAGTTCGAAGTGCCGCCGCTGAAGACCTACGAGCGCCTGCTCAAGGGCACCGGCGAGCGCGAGATCAGCACCACCATGGCGTTCGTGCAGATGCTCAACATTGCACTCAGGGACAAGCAGGTCGGCCCGCGGTTGGTGCCGATCGTCGCCGACGAGGCGCGCACCTTCGGCATGGAAGGCCTGTTCCGGCAAATCGGCATCTATGCCCCGCACGGGCAGAAGTACAAGCCGGTGGACGCCGACCAGCTCATGTACTACCGCGAGGACGCCGCGGGCCAGGTGCTGCAGGAAGGCATCACCGAGGCCGGCGCGTTCGCAAGCTGGCTGGCCTGCGCCACCAGCTACAGCACCAACGACCTGCCGCTGCTGCCGTTCTACATCTACTACTCGATGTTCGGCTTCCAGCGCGTCGGCGATGCCGCCTGGCAGGCCGGCGACATGCGCGCGCGCGGCTTCCTGCTCGGCGCCACCGCCGGCCGCACCACGCTCAACGGCGAGGGCCTGCAGCACGAGGACGGCCACAGCC
>NZ_JBIQNC010000251.1:0-6291 GCF_044462705.1 Xenophilus sp. | reverse complement strand
TCTCGCGCGGCGGCCAGGGCCTCGCGCAGCACGGGCAGGCTGCCGATGTGGTTGGCCAGCAGCAGGACGAGGCGCGCGTTGAAGGCGTGGCTCTGCTCGGTCGTGAGGTCCTGGTGCGCGTCGATCAGCGCCTCGTAGAAGTCGTCCGGCGACGGCATGTTCGGCGCGGTGGTCAGGTGATCGGCGGTGGCAGTCATGGCTTGTTCTCCTTCATGCCCTGGCCAGGGCGCGGTCGAAGGCCGCGCGCACGGCCTCGGCCGTGGGGGCGCGCCAGCGGGCGCACACGTGCTGGTCGGGGCGCAGCAGGTAGGTGGTGCCCTCGCGCGCGTCGTAGCGGCGCGCGGCCAACGCGTGGGCCGCGTCCAGCGGCACGCGCAGCACCTCGATCGGGCGGTCGGCGCCGGCCAGGGCCTGCGCGCTGCGCCCGGCCGCCTCGCCGCTGCCGAAGACCAGCGCGGCGAAGCGCGTGCCGCCCAGGCCGCGCAGCAGCCAGCCCTCGGCCACCGGCGCGTCGGCCGCCACCGCGCCCGGCACCATCGCGCCCTCGAAGGCATCGGCGTCGGGCGTGTTCAGCACCGAACCGTGCAGCGTCGCCGGCACCGACAGCCGGCCGCTGTTGACCAGCCGCCGCGCGAAGTCGTGCCGCCGCGCCAGGTGCAGCACGGCGTCGCGGAAGAGGCGGCTGGCCTCGCTCTTGGGCGTGATGAAGTCGGTGGAGCGGGTGGAGTTGCGGATGTTCTCGTCCGCCGCCATCTCGCGCTCGCGGGCGTAGCTGTCCAGCAGCGCATCGGGCGCCTCGTCGCGCAGCACGGCGGCGAGCTTCCAGGCGAGGTTCTCCGCGTCCTGCAGCCCGGAGTTGGCGCCGCGCGCGCCGAAGGGCGAGACGCCGTGCGCCGAGTCGCCCGCGAACAGCACGCGGCCGTGGCGGAAGCTCGCCATGCGCTGGCAGGCGAAGGTGTAGACGCTGGCCCATTCGAGCGTGAACTCGGTGCCCTTGAAAGGCGAGGCGTCGAGCATCGCGCGCACGCGCGGGACGATCTTCTCGGGCTTCTTCTCCTCTTCCGGGTCGGCCTGCCAGCCGAGCTGGAAGTCGATGCGCCACACGCCGTCGGGCTGCATGTGCAGCAGCACGCTCTGGCCGGGGTGGAAGGCGGGGTCGAACCAGAACCAGCGCTCGGCCGGAAACTGCACGTCCATCTTCACGTCGGCGATGAGGAAGCGGTCCTTGAAGACGCGGCCGGTGCTCTCCTGCCCGATGAGCCGGCGCACCGCCGAGCGCGAGCCGTCGCAGGCGGCGACCCAGTCGGCCCGCAGCCGGTAGGGGCCGTCGGGCGTCTCGATGCTCAGCAGCACGTGGTCGCCCTGCGGCTCCACGCCGGTCACCGTGTTCTTCCAGCGCAGGTCGATCAGCGGCAGTTGCGCGGCGCGCTCGGCCAGGAAGCCCTCGACGTAGTACTGCTGCAGGTTGACGAAGGCCGGACGCTCGTGGCCCTCTTCCGGCAGCAGATCGAATTCGTAGACCTGCTCGCCCTGCAGGAACACGCGGCCGAGCTTCCACGACACGCCCTTGGCCGTCATGCGCTCGCCGCAGCCCAGGCGGTCGAAGATCTCCAGCGAGCGCTTGGAAAAGCAGATGGCGCGCGAGCCGGTCGAGAGGCGATGGTCGTTGTCCAGCAGCACCACCGGCACCTGCTGCTGCGCCAGGTCGATGGCCAGGGCCAGCCCGATGGGGCCGGCGCCGACCACGACGACCGGGTGGCGCACCGGCGCGGCGGCCCGCTGGTCGGCGTGCAGTGCGTAGTCGAAGACCACCTGCTGGTAGTCGATCTGCTGCGCGCCGGCCGACACGAGGTCGTTCAGCTTCATCTGTCGTCTCCGTCGTTCTGCGGGGGCTGCTTTTCTTATTGCCCTTCCAGCGTCTTCCACATCTCGATGTCGCGCTCGGCCGTCCACACGCGCGGGTCGGCGTATTGCGTGGCCTCGTCGTAGCAGCGCGTCACGTCGAAGGGCATGCAGTGGTCGAAGATGACCCAGTGGCCGTACCTGGGCTTGAGCTTCGCGTAGGTCTCCCGGTAGACCGTGTTCAGGTCCTTGCCGGCGCGGGCGCCCTCGCTCACGCTGGCCCACACGTCGGCGATGAAGTCGCGCGTGCCGGCCAGGCCGCGGGCCACGTCTTCCGGCGTGGTGAGCGCGGCGCCGCGGCCAGGCACCAGCGCCTTCGGCTGCAGCGCGGCGATGTTGTCCAGCGTCTTCGGCCAGTCCTGGAAGTAGGCGTCGCCGGCGTAGGGCGTGGCGTCGAACTCCACCAGGTCGCCCGAGAGCAGCGTCTTCTCGCCGGGCAGCCAGACGACCGTGTCGCCCTTGGTGTGGCCGCGGCCGAGCTGCAGCAGTTGCACCTCCAGCTTGCCCAGCCAGACGGTCATCTTGCCGGTGAAGGTCATGGTCGGCCAGGTCATGCCCGGCGGCACGGTCTCGACGCCGGCGAACAGGCGCGGGAAGCGGCCGATCTCGCTGGCCTTGTCCTGCTCGCCCCGCTCGACGATCAAGTCGTAGGTGTCCTGGCTGGCGAGGATCTGCTGCGCGCCATAGGCGCTGGCGCCCAGCACGCGCACCGCGTGGTAGTGCGTGAGCACCACGTACTTGATGGGCTTGTCCGTCACTTCGCGGATGCGGCGGATCACGTCGGCCGCCATCGCCGGCGTGGCCTGGGTGTCGGCCACCAGCACGGCGTCGTCGCCGATCACGATGCCGGTGTTCGGGTCGCCCTCGGCCGTGTAGGCCCAGGCGTGTTCGGAGATCTGGCTGAAGCTGACCTTCTTCTCTTCGAGGTCGGCCTGGCTGGCGAAGGCCTTGGCGGGCTGATTCATGGGGCTTGGCTCCTGTGTTTGTCTAAATTGAATATGTTCGTCTATTGCGAATTTGATGCAAGTCTAGATGCTCAATCAGATAATGTCTAATGTTTTCTCCATGAACAAACGTCGAGGTCGGGCATGAGCGAGGACAGCGAGCGCGCCGCGGCGCAGCGCGGCATCCAGAGCATCGAGGTGGGCGGCCAGTTGCTGCGAGCCCTGGTGCACAGCGGCCGGCCGATGGCCCTGAAGGACCTGGCGCGCGAGGCGGAGATGACGCCGGCCAAGGCGCATCCGTACATGGTGAGCTTCGGGCGCCTGGGCCTGATCGAGCAGGACCGCGCCAGCGGCCACTATCTGCTCGGCCCGCTGGCGCTGCAACTGGGGCTGATCGCGATGGCCCAGGCCAGCCCGGTGCAGGTGGCCGCGCCGGTGATCGAGGAACTGGCCCGGCGCACCGGCCAGACGCTGGCGCTGGCGGTGTGGGGCGACCGCGGCGCCACCATCGTGCGCATCGCCGAGTCGCCGGCCGCGGTGCACGTGGCGATGCGGCACGGCACGGTGTTCTCGCTGGCGGGCACGGCCTCCGGGCGGCTGTTCGGCGCCTATCTGGACGAATCGGTGGTGCGCGCCACGCTGGAGGCCGAGCGCCGCCGCGCGCCGGAGCCCGGCGCCCTGTCGGAGGCCGGCATGCCGGCGCTGGCGCTGCCCACCTGGGAGGCTTTCGCGGCGCAGCTCGAGGAGGTGCGCCGGCACGGCGTCTCGCGCTCCGAGGGTGAGATCGTGCCGGGCGTGAGCGCGATGGCGGCGCCGGTGTTCGACGCGCGCGGCGCCGTCGTGCTGGCGCTCACCGCCATCGCCCCGGCGGCGGTGCTCGACACCCGCTGGGACGGCGCCACGGCGCGCGCGCTCAAGACGGCCGCGCAGGAGATCTCGCAGCGCCTGGGCTGGCGCGGCGCCTGAGCGGCAGAACTCAGCCCGCGGGCCGCGCGCGCGAGCCCGACAGCGCCGTGTACACGCCCAGCCCGATGAAGGTGCCTCCGGTCACCCAGCGCCCCCACGCGGCGCCGCCGCGCAACGCCGAGAAGAAGGGACGCAGCCGGCTGGCGGCCAGCACGTAGAGGCAGTCGGTGCAGCCGGCGATGGCCACGAAGGCGGCGCCGAAGCCCATGATCTGCAGCGCCGGCGAGGTGCCGGGGCGGATGAACTGCGGCAGGAACGCGGCGAAGAACAGCGCCGTCTTCGGGTTGAGCAGCGCCACCACGAAGCCGTCGCGGAACAGGCGGGCCGGCCGCACCGGCCGCACGGGCAGGCCGGTGTCCTCGCCCGCCGCGTCGCCGCGCGGCGGCCGCAGCGCCTTCAGGCCCAGCCACACCAGGTAGGCGGCGCCGGCCCACTTGACCACCGTGAAGGCCAGCGACGAGATGGCGAACAGCGCCGCCAGCCCGAGCGCGGCGCCCAGCGCGTTGCCGAAGTTGCCCAGCGCCACGCCCGCCACCGAGGCCAGCCCGGCGCGGCGGCCCTGCGCCAGCGTGCGCGCCACCACGAACAGCACCGCCGGGCCCGGCGTGAGCGCCAGCACCAGGCTGGCGGCGGCGAAGGCCAGCATCACGGCCGGCGAGGGGAGGAAGACGGTGTCGATCATGGGTGTCGTCCTTGCGGGTGCCGCTCGCGCCAGGCCTGCCAGCGCTCCAGTGCGGCTTCGGGCCAGTACGCGCGGCGATCGTAGTACTCGGGCACCGCGGCCGCATCGGGCGGCAGCACCACCCACGGCTGCTTCGAGGCGGTGAAGATGTGGATGTCCGGCGGCAGGTGGTCGGGCGCATCGAGCGTGCCCACGCGCAGGAACTTCACCGTCGGCCCGGCGCCGGCGTAGTGGCTCCACAGCGCGACGCGGCAGCGCGGACAGCGGGCGATGCGCTGCCCGCGCCCGCTCTCGGAGGGCGTGTCGACCATCTCCGGCTCGCCGGCCAGCAGCGCCACGCGCTCGCCCTCCACCATCGCGTTGAGCGCGAAGGCGCTGCCCGTCTCGCGCTGGCACCAGCGGCAGTGGCAGGCGTGCACGAACAGCGGCGGGGTGAGCAGGCGATAGCGCACCTGGCGGCAGGCGCAGCCGCCCTCCAGCGGGTACGGCGCGCGTTCGGCGTCGGCGCTCACAGCGCGCGGCCGTCGAAGTGCTGCACCGGCACCTGGTCCAGCTCGATGCCTTCCAGGCAGCGGATGTTGACCGCCGCCATCGCCGCGCCGTTCGGCGCCGTGCCCTCGCCGAAGGGGTGGATGCCGCAGGTCGGGCAGAAATGGTGCGCGATGAGGTGCTTGTTGAAGCGGTAGCTGCGCATCGCCTCGGGCGGCGTCTTCAGCGTGAGCTGCGGGCGCGGCACGAACCACAGCAGCGAACCCTTGCGCTGGCACATCGAGCAGTTGCAGGCGACGGCGCCCTGCAGCTCGCCCTCGACGTCGAAGGCGATGGCGCCGCAGTGGCAGCTTCCGTGGTAGGTGGTCATGCGTGTCTCCGGCGGACGAAAGGCCGCAGGCTACACCGCATCGGGCGCCGGAGGCGCGTCAGGACGGCTTGGCGTTTTCGAGCAGGTCGCGCGTGCGCAGCGCCTCTCGGCGCGCGGCGGCGGCGAAGTCGTCGCCGTCCGAGGCATAGCAGATGGCGCGCGAGGAGTTCACGACGATGGGCGCGTCCGGCCGCCAGCCGGCGCGCACGGTGGCCGCCGCGTCGCCGCCCTGGGCGCCCACGCCGGGGATCAGCAGCGGCGCCGTGGGCGCCAGCGCCCGCACGCGCTCGATCTCGTCGGGATAGGTGGCGCCCACCACCAGGCCGAGCTGGCCGTTGAGGTTCCACGGGCCCTGCGCCAGCCGCGCCACGTGCTCGTACAGCAGCGGCTCGCCCGGCACCGAGGCCAGCCGCTGCCCCTGCAGGTCGGCGCCGCCCGGGTTGCTGGTGCGGCACAGCAGGAAGGCGCCCTTGTCCGCGTACTTCAGGTAGGGCGAGACCGAATCGAAGCCCATGAAGGGCGAGAGCGTCACCGCGTCGGCGCCGTAGCGCTCGAAGGCCTCGACGGCGTACTGCTCGGCGGTGGAGCCGATGTCGCCGCGCTTGGCGTCCAGGATCACCGGCACCTGCGGCGCCACCTTGTGGATGTGGGCGATCAGCCATTCGAGCTGCGCCTCGGCGCGGTGTGCCGCGAAGTAGGCGATCTGCGGCTTGAAGGCGATCACGCAGTCGGCGGTCGCATCCACGATCTGCGCGCAAAACTCACCGATCCTGCCGGCATCGCCCTTCATCTTTCCCGGAAAGCGCGATGGCTCCGGATCCAGCCCCACGCACAGCAGGGAACGGTTCTGGCGCTGGGCGGCGCGCAACTGGTCGATGAAAGCCATGGATCCGATTCTAGGTGGCGCCCTGCACCGCCACACCGCACGGTGCCTCTAG
>NZ_JBIQNC010000250.1:0-6303 GCF_044462705.1 Xenophilus sp. | reverse complement strand
ATCGACCTCACCGTGCTGCACGGCGTCGACCTGGACGTGCACGCCGGCGAGACGCTGGCCATCGTCGGCGCTTCGGGCTCGGGCAAGAGCACGCTGCTGCACCTGATGGGCGGGCTGGACGCGCCCACCGCCGGCAGCGTGGCGCTGGCCGGCGAGGACTTCTCGCGCCTGGGCGCCGCCGCGCAGGGCCAGCTGCGCAACCGGCACCTGGGCTTCGTCTACCAGTTCCACCACCTGCTGCCGGAGTTCAGCGCGTTGGACAACGTGGCGATGCCGCTGCGCATCCGCCGCCAGGGCACCGCCGAGGCGCACGCGGCGGCGCGCGAGGTGCTGGCCGCCGTGGGCCTGGCGCAGCGGGTGCAGCACCGGCCGGCCGAACTCTCCGGCGGCGAGCGCCAGCGCGTGGCCATCGCGCGCGCCCTGGTCACGCAGCCGGCCTGCGTGCTGGCCGACGAGCCCACCGGCAACCTGGACCGCGCCACCGCCGACGGCGTGTTCGCGCTGATGCTGCGGCTTGCGCACGAGCGCGGCACGGCCTTCGTCGTCGTCACCCACGACGATGCGCTGGCCGCCCGCTGCGACCGCCAGTTGCGGCTGGTCGAAGGCCGTCTCGCCGGCTGACGACGCACCAGTCGGGGGCGTTTCCTCCGAGGGGTAATGCAATCGGTGCATAACGTGCACCGAGTTGTGCATGAAAATGCACGGTTTTGTGCATCCCGAAGAGTTCCGCCTTATGAAATACGTCACCGCCGACGACTTCCTTGCCCACGTCGCGCAGCGCAACCCCGGCCAGAACGAGTACCTGCAGGCCGTCACCGAAGTCCTGCACAGCCTCTGGCCCTTCATCCAGCAGCATCCCAAGTACCAGGCCTACAGCCTGCTGGACCGGCTGGTCGAGCCCGAGCGGGTGGTCATGTTCCGCGTGTCGTGGGTGGACGACCGGGGCGAGGTGCAGGTCAACCGCGGCTACCGCATCCAGCACAGCCTGGCCATCGGGCCCTACAAGGGCGGCCTGCGCTTCCATCCGTCGGTGAACCTGTCGATCCTGAAGTTCCTGGCCTTCGAGCAGACCTTCAAGAACGCGCTGACCACGCTGCCCATGGGCGGCGGCAAGGGCGGCAGCGACTTCGATCCCAAGGGCAAGAGCCAGGGCGAGGTGATGCGCTTCTGCCAGGCCTTCGCCACCGAGCTGTTCCGCCACGTGGGCGCCGACACCGACGTGCCGGCCGGCGACATCGGCGTGGGCGCGCGCGAGGTCGGCTTCCTGGCCGGCATGGTCAAGAAGCTCACCAACCGCGCCGACTGCGTGTTCACCGGCAAGGGCCTGGCCTTCGGCGGCTCGCTGATCCGCCCCGAGGCCACCGGCTACGGCAACGTCTACTTCGCGCAGGAGATGCTGGCGCGCCGGGGCATGAGCTTCGACGGGCTGCGCGTGTCCGTGTCGGGCGCGGGCAACGTGGCGCAGTACACCATCGAGAAGGCCATGGCGCTGGGCGCCAAGGTGCTGACCTGCTCCGACTCGGGCGGCACGGTGGTGGACGAGGAGGGCTTCACCCCCGAGAAGCTGGCGCTCTTGATGCACATCCGCGACGAGCGCCAGGGCCGTGTGAGCGAATACGCCAGCCAGATCGGCGCCCGCTACATCGCCGGCGCCCGGCCGTGGGACGTGCCGGTGGACGTGGCGCTGCCCAGCGCGACCCAGAACGAGCTGGACGAGAAGGACGCGCTCACGCTGGTCAAGCACGGCGTGAAGTGCGTGGCCGAGGGCGCCAACATGCCCAGCACGCTGGAGGCCGTCAAGGTGTTCGAGACGCACGACGTGCTCTATGCGCCGGGCAAGGCCAGCAACGCCGGCGGCGTGGCCACCTCGGGCCTGGAGATGAGCCAGAACGCGCTGCGCCTCGCGTGGACGCGCGAGGAGGTCGACGCCCGCCTGCACCAGATCATGAAGAGCATCCACGAGGCCTGCCTGCGCCACGGCACGGTGGAAGGCGGCCGCGTGAGCTACGTGCAGGGCGCGAACGTGGCCGGCTTCGTGAAGGTCGCCGATGCCATGCTCGCCCAGGGCGTGATCTGACCCGCCGGCAGGCCGCGCGGACTACGATCCGCCGATGCCTGCCGCCCCCGCCCTCGATCCGTTCGCCGATCCCCTGCTCGCATCGCCCCTGAAGGGCTGGCCGCACGGCCAGCCGCCGCTGCGGGCGAGCGAGGTGGGCGCGCAGGGCTGGAACCTGCTGGCGGGCGACCTGCCGCTGCCGGTGGCCGTGCTCCGGCGCGAGGCGCTGGCCCACAACATCGCCTGGCTGGCCAGCCGTGCGCGCGACTGGGGCGTGGAACTCGCGCCGCACGGCAAGACGACGATGTCGCCCCAGCTCTTCGCACGCCAGATCGAGGCGGGCGCCTGGGGCATCACCTTCGCCAGCGTGTTCCAGCTCGCCGTCGGCGCGGCGGCCGGCGTGCGGCGCGCGCTGATCGCCAACCAGGTGCTGGACGCGGCGGACCTGGCCGGCATCGAGGCGCTGCGCCGCCGGCACGACGGCCTGCGCGTGATCTTCCTCGCCGATTCGCCGGCGCAGCTGGCGCTGATCGAGGCGTGGTTCGCCGCGCATCCCGGCGCGCAGCCCTTCGAGGTGCTGCTGGAGATCGGCTTCGCGGGCGGGCGCACCGGCTGCCGCACGGAGGACGAGGCCCTCGCGCTGGCGCGGCGCCTGCACGCCAGCCCGGCCGCGGCGCTGGCGGGCATTGAGTGCTACGAGGGCCTGTGGGCCCAGGGCGAGAGCGGGGCCGACCGCGCCTGGGTCGACGCGATGATGGACCGCGTCGATGCCGTCGCCGCGCAGTGCGTGCGCGAGGGTTTGTTCGCGGGTGAGGAGGTCATCGTCTCGGCCGGCGGCTCGGCCGTGTTCGACCTGGTGGCCGCGCGCCTGGTGCCCGCGCTCGGGCGCCCGGTGCGCGGGCTGCTGCGCTCCGGCTGCTACGTCACGCACGACCACGGCACCTACACGCGCATGCTGCAGGCCATGGCGCCGCGCCTGGGCTGCGAATGCGGCGAGATGATGCGCCCGGCGCTCCAGGTGTGGGCGCTGGTGCAGTCCTGCCCCGAGCCGGGCCTGGCCATCGTCGGCGCGGGCAAGCGCGACCTGTCCTTCGACATGGGGATGCCGGTGCCGGTGGCGCGCGCGGCGCCGGGCGCGATGCAGGCCGGCCCCGTGCCCGCCGGCTGGCGCATCGACGCGCTGAACGACCAGCATGCCTACCTGCGCTGGGACGCCGCCGACGCGGGCCTGGCCGCGCAGGCGCCGGTGGTCGGCGAGCGCGTCGCCCTGGGCATCTCGCACCCCTGCACCACCTTCGACAAGTGGCGCTGGATGCCGCTGATCGAGGAAGACCACCGCGTCAGCGATGCCGTGACGATGGTGTTCTGAGCGATGGCCGACGGCGACGCCTTCCTGCCCCTGCGGCTGCCGCCCGGCGCCGACCTGCGCCGCGCCCTGGAGGCCGAGGCCGCCGCCTTCGCGCCCGAAGGCTGCTTCGTCGTCAGCGGCATCGGCAGCCTGCGCGACCCCCGCCTGCGGCTGGCCGGCCGCAACGAGGCCGATGCATGGCCCGGCGACTTCGAGCTGCTGACCCTGGCCGGCACGCTGACCGCCGGCGGCGCCCACCTGCACATGAGCATCGCGGGGCCGGACGGCGCGGTGCTGGGCGGGCACGTGGTGGAGGGCAACGCGGTGCGCACGACGGTGGAGGTGCTGCTGTGCCGTCCGGCCGGCTGGACGCTTTCGCGCACGGCGGACGCGGCAACGGGCTATGCCGAACTGCATGTGCGCTGCGGCAGTTGAGGCCTCTCAAGCGACTTCAACCCTATCGGTCCGTTCACGCTGAGCCTGTCGAAGCGCCGCGCGAGGCTTCGATCCTTCGACAGGCTCAGGACAGGCCAAGCTCGGCCCGAACGGTTCTTCTCGATCGAATGCGATCCGGTATCAACCGACGATGCGCCCCGCCTCGATGCGCACCACCGACTGCGCCAGGGCCTGCACGTCCTGCAGGTCGTGCGTGACCAGCAGCGTGGGCACCTGCACGCGCTCCAGCATCTCGGCCAGCTCGGCGCGCAGGCGGGCGCGCAGTTCCGTGTCCAGCGCCGACAGCGGCTCGTCCAGCAGCAGCAGGCGCGGCTGCGTGGCCAGGGCGCGCGCCAGGGCCACGCGCTGGCGCTGGCCGCCGGAGAGGTGGCGCGGGTAGGCGTTGCGCAGCGCCTCCAGCCCGAACTGCTCCATCAGCGTCCCGATGCGCTCGTGCGCCTCGGGCCGCAGCGCATGCCCGAGGCGGCGCACGCCGAAGCGCAGGTTCTCCTCCACCGTCATGTGCGGGAACAGGGCGTAGTCCTGGAACACCAGGCCCACGCCGCGCGCGCGCGCCGGCAGGTCGATGCCTTCGGCGCTGTCGAGCAGCGGCTGGCCGCCCACGCGCACGTGGCCCCGGGCACCGGGCAGCAGCCCGGCGATGGCCATCAGCACGGTGGACTTGCCGGAACCCGAAGGACCCAGCAGCGCGGTGCGCGCGGCGCCGCTGCGGAAGGCCGCGTCGAGCACGAACTCGCGGTCGGGCGAGCGCAGGGTGGTGCGGATGTGGACGTCCAGCATCGTCGTCAGTGCTTCGCCTGCAGCAGCCGGCTGGCCAGCACCAGCAGCACCACGCACACCACCGAGATCACCAGCGTGAGCGTCAGCGCCAGCCGGTCGTCGCCGGCCTGCACGGCGGCGTACACCGCCACCGACAGCGTCTGCGTACGGCCCGGCAGGTTGCCCGCGATCATCAGCGTCGCGCCGAACTCGCCCATCGCGCGGGCGAAGCTCAAGGCCAGCCCGGCGCCGATGCCGCGCAGCGCCAGCGGCAGGCTGATGCGCCAGAACACCTCCCACTCGCCCGCGCCCAGCGTGCGCGCGGCCTGCGCGAAGCGGCTATCGGTCTCCTCGAAGGCGGCGCGCGCGGCCTTGTAGATCAGCGGCAGCGACACCACCGCCGCCGCCAGCACCGCGCCCTGCCAGGTGAACAACAGTGTGAAGCCGAACCACTGCTCCAGCCAGCGCCCGATGAGGCCGTTGCGCCCCACCAGCACGATCAGGTAGTAGCCCAGCACCGTGGGCGGCAGCACCATCGGCAGCAGCAGCAGGGCGTCGAGCGTCGAATGGCCGGGGAAGCGGCGCCGCGCCATCCACCAGCCCAGGCCGATGCCGGCCGCGCCGGCCAGCAGCGTGGCCAGCAGCGCGACCTTGAGGGTCAGCCAGAGGGGGGTGAGCACGGTTCAGCGGCGGCGCCTGCCTCCACCGGGGGTCAGGGTTGGGCGAAGCCGAAGCTCTCGAGGATCTTCCGTCCTTCCGCGCCCTTGACGAAGGCGATGAAGGACTGCGCCGCGGCCGGCTGCTTGCTGGCGGCGAGCTGGGCGATGGGGTAGGTCACCGGGGTGGTGGTCGGCACGGCGAAGGCGACCTGCGTTTCGTCCTTCTTGACCATCGCGTCGGTGCGGTAGACGAAGCCGGCGTCCACCTCGCCGCGCGCCACGTAGTCGAGCACCTGGCGCACGCTCTCGCCGTAGATCCACTTGGGCTTGAGCGGCGCATCGAGCTTGGCCTGCTCGATCACGCTCATGGTGTAGCGGCCCACCGGCACCGAGGCGGGCGTGCCGGCGGCGATGCGCTGCCAGGCGCTGCCGGCCAGGTCGTCCAGCGACTTGGGCACCTTGGTGGACTTGGCCGGCACGACCAGCACCAGTTCGTTCTTCACGAAGTCGCTGCGCGTGCCCTGTGCGATCAGGCCGGCGGCCTGTGCCTTGTCCATGGTGGGCTGGTCGGCCGAGGCGAACACGTCCACCGGCGCGCCCTGCTGCATCTGCGCCAGCAGCGCGCCCGAGGCGGCGAAGTTGAAGGTCGCCTTGTGCCCGGGGTGGGCCTGCGACCATGCCTTGCCGACGGCCTGGAAGGCGTTGGTCAGGCTGGCGGCGGCGGAGACCACGATCTCCTGCGCCCACAGCAGCGGGCTGGCGGCGGTGAGGGTCAGGGCGCACGCGGCGGCGCGCAGCCAACGGTTCACTTGCATGGTCTCGTCCTTTCGTTATTCATCGGCGGAATAGCGGGATCATAGCGGTCAGGGCCGCGGCGTCGTGCCGTCCGGCGTATGGCAGCCATAACGATCGTCGGCACGGCGCCCGGCCAGGCCGTCGAGGCGGCCCTCGAACCAGCCGATGCGCCCCGGCGCCGGCGCGCGGGTGGCGAACACGCCATGGGGCTGCGGGTCGAGGAAGGGCGT
>NZ_JBIQNC010000249.1:0-6330 GCF_044462705.1 Xenophilus sp. | reverse complement strand
CGATCGCCGCGGCGCTCCTGGCCGGCACGGCCGTGGCCATGGCGCAGAGCACGCCGCCGAACCCCGCGTCTCCCAACCCCGCCACCGGCGCCGGGCAGCAGACCCAGCAGGGCACACCGATGGGGACGACGGGCGTGCCTGCATCGCCGCCGGCCAGTGGCACGAGCGCCGCGCCGGCACCTGCGCCCGAGCCCGCGCCGGCGCCCCAGCCCGACATGCGCCCGCCGCGCGCGGACCGCAACTGACGCCCGCTGCTCGAGGGCCAGCGGGCGGTCGAGCTTCCTCGCCGTACCGGATGGCGCGTCCGCGTTCAGCGGGTGGCCGGCTCGTCCGACAGGTCCGCCTGCGAAGCTGACGGGTGTGGGTCCTCGGGCGTCGCCACGGGCGCCTGAGAGGGGCGGTCCAGGTATTCCTTGATCCAGTGCCGCGCCTTCTCGGCCAGGGCGGTGCGCGCCGTGGCCTCGTCCTGGTCAGTGGCGGCGATCGAGACCCGGCACCTGGGCTCGCCGTCCAGCATCACCACCGCCACGTACTGGTTGGCTTCCTGGAGCATCTTCATGGTCCAGTTCGCCGGTGCAAGCGGCTCGCCGTGCGGCTTGCCGGGTTCGTCGAGGTTCATTCGCTGCGCCCTCCTTGCCGGCGCTTCGTCCGTCCAAGACCGGCGGCCTGCCGGCCCCTCCGCGTGAGAGAGAAGTAGAAAGTCGTCACTCCAGCGTGCGCGCGCTCCCTGGCGCGTCTTCCACCGCCGCGATCGGAACGAATGTGCGCCGAAACGGTGGAAAGCGGACAAGTCTTTCACAACGGCGGGCGCCGGAACAGTCGGCGCGGTCCTACAGCCACGGAGGCCGCGCATGCGGTCCCGAGGATCCGGCGCGGTGCGCAGGTTCGGCTCAGGCCACTTCGCGCCGCCGCGGCATGTCCGCCCCGCGCCGTGCGCAGGTGATGGCGGCGGCCCGCGCGCCGAAGCGCAGCAGCGCGGCCAACTGCTGCGCGTCCAGCGCATCCAGCCGCTCCGCCGGCAGGGCATCGTGCTCCGCCAGCCAGGCCAGCATCGCGGCCTGGAAGGTGTCGCCGGCGCCCACGGTGTCGATCACGTCCACCTGCGGCGAGGGCGCGGCGGCATGGCCGTGGCGGTTCCAGGCCAGGCTGCCGTTCGCGCCGCAGGTCACGACGACCAGGCGCACCCCTTCGGCCAGCCAGCGCGCGGCCACCTGGGCGGGGGATTCGCCGGGGTAGAGCAGCCCCAGGTCTTCGTCGCTCACCTTCACCACGTGGGCGAGCGCTGCCATCTCCTGCACCACGGCGCGCCAGCGCCCGAGGTCCGGCTCGACGTTCAGGCGCACGTTGGGGTCGTAGGCCACCAGGCGCTGCGCGCGCTCGCGCGCGGCCAGGCCGCGCAGCGCGCTGCCGACCGGATCCACCACCATCGTGTACGAGCCGAACTGCAGCGCGCGCGCCTCGGCCGGCAGAGCGGGCAGGGCGGTTGCGTCCAGCATGCGGTCGGCCGCGCCGTGGCCGTGGAAGGCGTAGCTGGGCACGCCGGTGCGGCCGACCGTGACCACGCTCAGCGTCGTCGGCGCCGGGCTGCGCACCACCAGGGCGGTGCCCACGCTCTCGTCCTGCAGCGACTGCATCAGCCGCTCGCCCGGCACGTCCTGCGACAGCCCCGCCAGGAACTGCACCGGCTGCCCCAGCCGGGCCAGGCCGACGGCGACGTTGAAGGGCGAGCCGCCCACGCGCGCGTCGAGCAGCAGCCCGGTGGGCGTGCTCTCCTGCACGTACACGTCCATCAGCGCCTCGCCGCAGACGACGAACATCACGCCTCCCTCGTGCCGTGCAGGCGGATGGGATCGGGCAGGGCGGCGGGCAGGGAGGGCGGGAAGGATGGCATGGCAGGCAGGCCGGATTAGGGGGCTCCAGTGGAACAAAAAAACGGGCGCACGCCGATACGGTGTTGCACCGGCCGCTGCGCGGTTCGCGCTACGCTTGCGCTTCCGCCCGCGCCGGGCGGCAACAGGAGACGACAGAGATGCAAGCGAGCGACACCTACCAGGTACTGGGATCCGGCCCGCGCAAGGTGCTGTGCCTGAACGGCTGGTTCGGCCATGCGGGCAACTGGGGGCCCTTCGTGGACAGCCTGGACCGGCAGGCCTTCACCTACGCCTTCATGGACTACCGCGGCTACGGCCGGCGCCGGGGCAGCGGCGGCGAGTACACGATGGCGGAGATCGCGCGCGACGCGCTGGCGGCCGCCGACAGCCTGGGCTGGGAGCGCTTCTCCCTGGTCGGCCACTCGATGGGCGGCATGGCCGTGCAGCAGGTGCTGGCCGACGCGCCGCAGCGCGTGCAGGCCCTGGTCGGCATCAGCCCCGTGCCCGCCGGCGGCGTGCCCTTCGACGAGCAGGGCTGGGGGCTGTTCTCCAGCGCGGCGAAGGACGCGGGGGCGCGCCGCACGATCATCGACCTGACCACCGGCAACCGCCTGACGGGCACCTGGCTGGACGCGATGGTGAACAACTCGCTCGCGAACTCGGACGAGGAGGCCTTCGCCGCCTACCTGACGGCGTGGGCGAAGTCCTCCTTCACCGAGCGCATCCAGGGCCAGGCACTGCCCGTGCTGGTGATCGCCGGCGAGCACGACCCGGCCCTGGGCGCCGAGACCTGCAAGGCCACCTGGCTGCAGCACTACCCCAACGCGACGCTGGAGGTCATGGCCAACGCGGGGCACTACGCGATGGAGGAGACGCCGGTGGCGCTGGCCAGCGTGATCGAAGCCTTCCTGCGCAAGCTGTGACGCGAGGAGCGTGCGGTACGGAACCCTTCATGGACACCATCGACGCCGCGCCATCCTGGATGGCGCGCTGCGCGGGCGTGGACGATTCCCGCAGTCATGTATGCACCCTCCAGAAGACGAAGACCCGGATGCGGTGATCCTCGAAGCGCTCGAAGGTGGGCGGCTTCAGGATCCGGCCCTGCTGCGCCGCCTGCTGCGCGCGAAGGACCGCATGGATGCTGCATCCCATGAACCCTGGCCCGTGTCCCGGCTGGCCGAGGTCAGCGGCGTCTCCCCAACCCATTTCGCGCACGCGTTCAAGCAGGCATTCGGCATCCCCCCGCACCGCTACCTTCTGACGCGGCGCATCGAGCAGGCAGCAACCTTGCTGCGCGATCTCGACCTGTCCGTGACGGAGATCGCCTTCGCGACGGGTTGGGAGAGCCTGGGCAGCTTCGGGCGCACCTTTCGCGACATCACCGGAAAGAGCCCGAACGCCCTGCGTGCCGACGCCAGGGCGGCCAGCGTGCAGCTCGACCGGGTGCCTGCCTGCGTCCTGAAGGCCGCGCAGCGCCCGGACCTCACCATCGCAGTTTCGGAGAAGCGCCGCCGCTCGGCGAGGGATACAAACGGCGCTTTCACGAAGGACATCTCATGAGTCAATGCATCAACATGGTGGGGCTGTATGTGGACGATCAGGAGGAAGCGCTCGCGTTCTACGTCGAGAAGCTCGGCTTCCGCATCCACACGGATGTACGTAACGGCGACTTTCGCTGGCTGACCGTTCAGCATCCCGATCAAGCGTCGTTCCAACTCGGCCTGTTCACGCCGGGACCGCCGGCGCACGACGAAGCCACGGCACAGGTGCTGCGCGCGCTCGTGGCCAAGGGCGCGATGCCGCCGCTGGTCCTGAACGTTGCCGACTGCCGGGGGACCTATGAGAAGTTGCGGGCGCTGGGCGTGGAGTTCACGCAGGAGCCCATCGACCGCTATGGCAATGTGGATGCGGGTTTCCGCGATCCGGCAGGCAACGGCTGGAAGATGATCCAGGCCGCGCAGGCGTGATCCGCCGGTCGCGGCCGCGATGCCGCCGCCGCTACAACTCCAGCACCAGCTTCTGCCCGCAGGCCCGCGAGCAGCAGCTCATCATGCGCTGGCCGGCCTCGCGCTCGCTGCGGGTGAGCACCATGTCGCGGTGGTCGATCTCGCCGGCGAGCACGCGCACCTCGCAGGAGCCGCACAGGCCTTCCTCGCAGTCGCTCTGCACGTCGATGTTGGCGGCGCGCAGGGCCGCCAGCAGGGTCTGGTCGGCGCGCACCGGCACGGTGAGGCCGGAGTCCTTGAGCTCGACCTCGAAGGCGTGCTCCTTCGACGGATCGAGCGTGCCGAGGGTGGATTCGAAGTGCTCCACGCGCAGAGTGTCCTCGGGCCAGTGGGCGCAGGCCGACTCCAGCGCTTCCAGCATGCGCAGCGGGCCGCAGGCATAGACCCGGGTATCGGGCTCGGGTGTGGCGAGCAGGGCCGGCAGGTCCAGGCGCGAGCCTTCGCCGCTCACGTGCAGGTGCAGGCGCTCGCCGTGCAGCGCCTGCAGCTCGGGCACGAAGGCCAGCGTGGCGCGGCTGCGGCCGCAGTAGTGCAGCTGGTAGTCGATGCCCAGTTCGCGCGCGCGGCGCGCCATCGCCATGATGGGCGTGATGCCGATGCCGCCGGCGATGAAGACGATTTTTCGCGCCTCCTCGTCGAGCCGGAAGTGGTTCCGTGGGCCGCGGATGCGCAGGCGGTCGCCGGCCTTGACGCTGGCGTGGACCCACGCGGAGCCGCCGCGGCTTTGCGGATCGCGCAGCACGGCGATCTCCAGCACCGAGGCTTCGGCCGGGTCGCCGCACAGCGAGTACTGGCGCGCGATGCCCGTGTCGCCGCACTCGACGTCGATGTGCGAGCCCGGCGCCCAGCGCGGCGCCGGCTGTCCGTCGGGCGTGGCCAGGCGCAGCCGCACGATGTCCTGCGCGACGGGCGTGACGCCCTGCACCACCATCGGCCGCGTGATCGCATGCGTCGAGGGCTCGCCGATGCGCACCGCGGCGCGGGCGGTGGCGCGCAGAGCGGGGTCGCGCCGCTCGGGGTTGAGGGCCGGGTCCCACTCCACCCACAGGTGCTCCGGCCCGCGGAAGGAGGTGTTGGGCACGTAGGTGAACTGCTGCGGCGCCAGCTTCATGTGCGGCAGGCGGCGGGTGAATTCCTCCAGGAACACCTGGATCTCCATGCGTGCCAAGTTCTTGCCCATGCACTGGTGCGAGCCGTAGCCGAAGGTGAGGTGGTCGCTGGCGTTGTCGCGGCGGATGTCGAACAGGTCGGCATCGGCGAAGTGGCGCTCGTCGTGGTTGGCCGACGAGGTGACGATCAGCAGCCTGCTGCCGGCCGGGATGGCGACGCCGCCCACGGTCACGTCCTTCGTCGCCAGCCGGCGCCAGGCGGCCACCGAGCCGTTGTGGCGCAGGCACTCCTCGGCCGCGTTGGGGATGAGGGCCGGGTCCTCGCAGATGTCGCGCCAGGCGGTGGGGTGCTGCAGCAGCAGCTTGAGCGCGTTGGCGCTGGCGTTGGCGGTGGTCTCGTGCGCGGCCACGATGCCGGCCATCATCATCGAGTGCAGGTAGGAGTCGGTGACGACCTCGGGCATGTCCTTCTGCTTGCGGATGCCGTACTGCATCCAGCCCGGCGCGTCGGGGTCCTGCCGCATCTTGTCGAGCACCTTGCCGGCGTACTGCCAGAAATTGCCGACGGCGTGCGCCACGGCCACCTGCTCCTCGGGCTTCGGCCGGCCCCAGGTGTTGACGGTGTGCGCGATGCTGTACTTGCGCAACGTGTCCATGTCTTCCTCGGGCACGCCGAGGAAGTGCAGGGCGACGGTCAGCGGCACCTCCCACAGCATCTGGTCGACCAGGTCGGCGCGGCCGTCGTCGATGAAGCGGTCGACGTACTCGCGCGCCAGCCGGCGCACCAGCGGCTCGTGGTGCTTGAGCGCCTCGGGCGTGAAGGGCTCCATCAGCGCGCGGCGGCGTGGCATGTGGGCGGGCTCGTCCTCGTTGACCAGCGTGCGGCCGATGGCGTAGCCGTAGCTGTCGAGCACGGCGTTGGCCTCGGGGCCGGTGGGCGTGATCTTCTCCAGCGCGATCGAGGGGCTGAAGGTGATGTTGTCGCGGAAGATGGCCTTGATGTCCTCGTAGCGCGTGACCACCCAGTAGCCCAGCACGGGGCTGTAGAACACCGGCTCCTGCTCGCGCGCCCAGCGCACGTACTCGGGCGGGTCCTGCTGGTAGCCGTCGCTGAAGGGGTCGAAGGCGGCGGCCCGGTGGCTGACGGGGCAGCCGGTGGGGGCCGCCTGCAGCGCGTCGGAGCCGTGGGTGATGGGGCAGGCGGCAGCGGAAATGGAGGCCGATGTCATGGGTGATGCTCCTGAATGCCAACGCCCGCCTGGCGGGGGCGAGCGCAGCGAAGCCTGTTCAAGTGCACCCGTGGAACCGGCTTTGCCGGGCCACCGGGTGCGCCCCCTTGAGGGG
>NZ_JBIQNC010000248.1:1786-6341 GCF_044462705.1 Xenophilus sp. | reverse complement strand
GCGCTGGCCGAGTTCACGTCGTTCGGCGTCAGGCGCATGACCACGCCGCGCTCCTCCCACATGTAGCAGTACAGGAAGGAGGCGCGCGAGACGGTGGCCGACAGGAAGATCTGCTCGCCGGCCTCGAAGGCGTTGCGGCCGGTCATGACGTTCTCGATCTGCATGTCGATGCGGCGCGGCTCGGGCGGGCTGCCCAGCGGTTGCACCGGGTGCGCGGACGCGACCTCCGAGGCCGGCGGCGCCGGCAGCGGCGTGCTGCTGGTGGGCGCCCAGCCGATGCGCGCCAGGTGGCCCTGCGCGTCCAGGCCGACGAAGCCGCCCAGCGCCTTCTCGTAGGTGGGGAAGTCCAGTTCGCCGCTGGCCGGCATGCCGCGGTCGGTCTGGAAGCGCGCCAGCGCCTCGCGCAGCTGCCGTGACTGGGGCGGCAGCGGCTGCGCCTGCGCGGGCAGGTAGCCCTGCATCACCAGCGACTGCTGCACCAGGGCCGAGCGCGTCTGCGCCGCGCCTTCCTCGTACCAGTCGCGCATGGTGCGCTGGAACTCGGGGTGCGCCTGGTCCAGCGTGAGGCACTGCCAGTAGGGCACGCGCGCCCACTTGCCCACCAGCTCGATGGTGGCCAGCTCCACCAGCGTGCGCATGGCGGCGCCGGCGCCCTGGGTGTAGTCGCGCCCGATGGTGAACTGCACCCCGTACGAGCCGATGCGCCCGGCCAGGTCCAGCCCTTCGCCGCCGGTGCCGATGATGACCTCGTTGGCCGAGTCCAGGCCGGGGATCAGCGTGCGCGTGCGGAAGTCGCCCAGGTGCAGCTCCAGCGCCACCAGCGCCGCGTTGCGGCTGCGGCTGTAGCCGGTCTCCAGGCGCGAGGCCGAGGTGCCGAAGTCGGCGTGGCCGCTGAGCACGTTCTGGTCGAGGTAGGAGATCGCGCCCGAGAAGTACAGGCCCGGGCGCTGGAGCTGGAGCTGGTTGTTGTTCAGCAGGATGGTGGTCAGCGTCTGCACCGTGTCCTGGCGCGCCAGCTCGACCTCGTAGTCGACGTAGCGGAAGGCATTGCTGGTGCGCGACATCTGCGACAGGGCCGTGATGATCATGTCCTTGGTCGCCACCGGCATCTTGCCGGAGTAGTCGGGGATCTGCTTGCTGGTGACCAGCGTGGTCGGCAGTTCGGCGGCGCGCAGCATGCGGTCCATGCAGGCCAGCGATTCGGAGAAGCTGGACACCGAGCGCACCGGCCGGTTGTTGGGCCGGTCGGCGACGTGCGCGTGCGACTGGAAGGCCTTGTCGCGCCGCGCGTCCATCGGCATGGCGCAGCCCGCCAGCAGGACGACGGCGGCCAGGCCCAGCACGCCCAGGTGCGCGAGGCCCGCCGGACGCGGTGGTCGGTGGTTCATGGCATGTCTCCCTGCGGCAGGAAAAAGGTGGCTGCCCTTAGCGGCAGACGTTGACCACGTCGCCGCGCAGCACGACGACCTGGTCCTGGCCTTTGGGGCCGTACTGGCTGAAGCCGTTGCCGGCCGGCGCGGCGGCGCCCAGGTCCTGGATGCAGGTCTTGTTCATGCCTTCGCTGGCGGCCTGCGTCGTCAGGTCCTTGTCGGTGCGCATGCCGGCCGGGTTGCCCATGGCCTTGGACTCGAAGCGCACCACGCGGGCGCGCAGCCAGCTCGGCATGCCGTCGGTGAGCACGGCGTCGGACGAGCGCGGCGCCGGCGCGGTCGGCAGCATGTTCACGTTCTGCTTCTGCGTCAGGACGACGGGGTCCTCGCCGGGAGCGGCCCAGGCGAGGGCGGATGCGGCCAGGGCCAGCCAGGCGGCGGGAAAGCGGGAGGCTCTCATGACGGACTCCTCGGGGGCGCGGGAGGAAGGGGCCCCGGCCGCGCGCACGCCGGGGCGCGCGGGCCGGAGCGGGCTCGTCAGCGGCCGTGCTTGTCGGCGCGGCGCTCGTACACGCCCGTGCAGGTCACGCAGGCGTTGTTGGAGGCGATGTTCTGGATCGCCAGCGACTTGGCGCCGTCGGCCAGGTTGCTCACGTGCGCGCCGTCGCCCAGCGTGATCTGCGTGGACTTGCCGGCGATCGTCACGTCGCCCAGGTTGGACGAGACGTTCTGGCTGGCGATGGCGTCGTGGCCCTTGGCTTCGTTGGTGAACGAGCTGTTCTTGGTGGCCACCACCTGCAGCGACTGGGCGCGGCTCTCGACCTGCACGTTGCCCGCGTTGCTGGCCAGGTTCTGGTTGGCGAAGGTGTCGGCGTTCGACTTGTTCGACACCGACGTGTTCTTCAGCACCGCGATCTGGGTCGACGTGCCGTCGATGTTGATGCCGGTGGACGGGCCGGTGGCGAGCGCCGTCCCGGAGGCCAGCACGGCGGCAATGACAAGAAGCTTCTTCATGATCGTTCCCTCGAAGGAAAGAGTTGGATGAAGACGCCCGGCAGGCGTGGCTGCCACCCCGGTCGCCAGCGCCGCGAGGCCCATGTCCTTGCAGCACCGGGACCGAGTCTGGGCAGCCGCCGCGGGGGCGCAAATGCCCTGGCCGGGGCAGTCCGTGGGTATGGCCGACGGACTACCCCCCGCAGGTCAGCATCTCCGATGAACTAACGATTTACAGAGTGAAGTGCCAGGCGTAGAAAAAAGGTGTCGTCAAGGAATTACTTGGCGAAACGGGGGAGTTACGAAGTGCAAGTGCCGCGAGCAATCGAAAAGCGGCCGGCACGGCCTGGAGACGGCCGCCCGACGGCGGTCGAGAAGGAGACCGGAGTGGATGCATGGGCTCAGCAGGATGCCGCCGCCGTCCTTTGCCGCGGCATCGTGATCGATGAGGACCCGCGCAGGGCGGGCCCGGCCTGGCCGGCGCACCTGACGGGCCAGGCGGCCCGGCCGGTGCGCGTGGTGGTGGTCGACGACGACGCCGGCGCGCGCCGGCTCATCGCCCAGTCGCTGGTGCGCGACGAACGCGTGTCGCTGGAGGGCGAGGCCGCCAGCCTGGCGGAGGGGCGGCGCCTGCTGGCGCGCTGCGCCTTCGACGTCGCGCTGATCGACCTGCGCCTGGGCGACGGCTGCGGGCTGGAGCTGGTCGAGGCGGTGCAGCGCGGCCGCAGCGAGGCCGAGTGCATCGTCGTCTCGGCGCTGGAGGACGAGCGCCGGGTGCTGCGCGCCTTCGAGCTGGGCGCCACCGGCTACCTGCTCAAGCACTGCTGGTTCCAGGACTACGCGCGCGCCGTGCTGGAGGTGGCCAACGGCGGCGCGGCGATCACGCCCAGCCTGGCGCGGCGCCTGCTGTCGCGGCTGCCGCGGGCCGAGCCGCGCGCCGGCGCCCTGGCGCCGCCGCCGGCGCCGTCGGGCGCGCTGTCGTCGCGCGAATGCGAGATCCTGCGGCTGGTGGCGGCCGGCCACGTCAACGACGAGGTGGCGAGGGAACTGGACATCAGCGCGCAGACGGTGCACTCGCACCTCAAGAGCATCTATCGCAAGCTGCGCGTGCACACGCGCGCCCAGGCGGTCGGCCTGGCGGGCCAGCGCGGGCTGCTCTGAGCCCGGACCGGACGCGTGCCATGCCTTGCACGGCGGGACGGCGGCGCTGGCTTGCCGCGGGTGCGCTGCTCGCCGCCGCGCTGATCGGCGCGCGGGCGCTGCGAGCGCCCCGCCCAGGGGGCGGCGACGACGAGGCGGCCCTGCAGCGCCTGGCGGCCGACCTGCACGACGGCGTGGGCGCCCGGCTCGGCGCGCTGCTGGCCGCGCTCGATCCGCACGACGCCGCGCAGCGGCCGCTGTGCCTGGCGCTGCACGACTGCCTGCTGGAGCTGCAGATGGCGGTGGACGACATCGACGTCTTCGACGGCGAGGCCGTGCCCGAGCGCCTGGGCCGGCTGCGCCACCGCATGCAGCCGGCGCTGGACCGCCTGGGCATCCGGCTGGAGTGGCAGGTCTCGCCCGACGGCCTGGGCGTGGGCGGCGTGCGGGCACGCGAAGTGGGGCGCATCGCGCAGGAGGCGCTGTCGAACGTGCTGCGCCACGCGCAGGCCACCAAGGTGGCGTTCCGCTGGGGCGCGGACGCGCGCGGCCGTCCCACGCTGCAGGTGGTGGACGACGGCGTCGGCCTGGCGCCGCCCGCCCGGGCGCCCGGCCGCGGGCTGGCCGGCATGGGCCGCCGGGCGCAGCGCATCGGCGGCGAACTGCAGGCGATGCCGTTGGCGCCGCACGGCACCGCGGTGCTGCTGCGGCTGCCCGCGGGCCCCGGCTGAGCGATGCGGGCCCTATGGCAAACTCCCGCGCTTTTCCCCCAGGGCAGACCCGCAAAAGATGCAGAAGATCATTCGCCAGATCGCCGCCGAACTGAAGGTGGGCGAGCACCAGGTCCAGGCCGCGACCGACCTGCTGGACGGCGGCGCCACGGTGCCGTTCATCGCCCGCTACCGCAAGGAGGCCACCGGCGGCCTGGACGATGCGCAGTTGCGCGAGCTGGAGGTGCGCCTGACCTACCTGCGCGAGCTGGAGGAACGCCGCGCGGTGGTGCTCAAGGCCATCGACGAACAGGGCAAGCTGACGGACGCGCTGCGCGTCGC
>NZ_JBIQNC010000248.1:0-1686 GCF_044462705.1 Xenophilus sp. | reverse complement strand
GCTGGTGCAGTCGCTGCGCGAATGGCTGTGGGCCGAGGGGCTGCTCAAGTCCTCGCTGGTGGCCGGCAAGAACGAGAACGACCCCGAGGTCGCCAAGTTCCGCGACTACTTCGACTACGACGAGCCGATCGGCCGCGTGCCTTCGCACCGCGCGCTGGCGGTCTTCCGCGGGCGGCAGCTGGAAGTGCTCGACGCCAAGCTGGTGCTGCCGGTCGAGCCCGAGCCGGGCAAGCCCAGCATCGCCGAAGGCCGCATCGCGCTGCACCTGGGCTGGAGCCACCAGGGCCGCCAGGCCGACGACCTGATCCGCAAGTGCGTGGCCTGGACCTGGCGCGTCAAGCTCAGCCTGTCGAGCGAGCGCGACCTGTTCACCCGCCTGCGCGAAGACGCCGAGAAGGTCGCCATCAAGGTCTTCGCCGACAACCTGCGCGACCTGCTGCTGGCCGCGCCGGCCGGCGAGCGCGTGGTGATGGGCCTGGACCCCGGCATCCGCACCGGCGTGAAGGTGGCCGTGGTGGACCGCACCGGCAAGCTGGTCGACACCGCCACCGTCTACCCGCACGAGCCGCGCAAGGACTGGGAAGGCTCGCTGCACACCCTGGGCAAGCTCGCCGCCAAGCACGGCGTGAACCTCATCGCCATCGGCAACGGCACCGCCAGCCGCGAGACCGACAAGCTGGCGGCCGACCTGATCAAGCTGCTGGCCATGATGCAGGCCCAGGCCGGGCAAGCCGCCCTGCCCATCGAGAAGGTGGTGGTCAGCGAGGCCGGCGCCTCGGTCTACAGCGCCAGCGAGTACGCCAGCCAGGAGATGCCCGACGTGGACGTGAGCCTGCGCGGCGCCGCCAGCATCGCCCGCCGCGTGCAGGACCCGCTGGCCGAGCTGGTGAAGATCGACCCCAAGAGCATCGGCGTCGGCCAGTACCAGCACGACGTGAACCAGAGCGAGCTGGCGCGCACCCTGGGCGCGGTGGTGGAGGACTGCGTGAACGCCGTCGGCGTGGACCTGAACACCGCCAGCGTGCCGCTGCTCAGCCGCGTCTCGGGCCTCACGCCCAGCGTGGCCAAGGCCGTGGTGCGCTGGCGCGAGTCGCACGGCGCCTTCTCCACCCGCCGCCAGCTGATGGAGGTGACGGGCTTCGGCCCGAAGGCCTTCGAGCAGAGCGCCGGCTTCCTGCGCATCCGCGGCGGCGCCGACCCGCTGGACATGACCGGCGTGCACCCCGAGACCTATCCGCTGGTCGAGAAGATCATCGAGAAGACCGGCAAGCCGGTGGCCGAGCTGATGGGCCGCGCCGAGATGCTCAAGACGCTCAAGCCCGAACTGTTCGCGGGCGGGCAGTTCGGCGTCATCACCGTCAAGGACATCCTGACCGAGCTGGAAAAGCCCGGCCGCGACCCGCGCCCCGACTTCAAGGTGGCGCGCTTCAACGAGGGCGTGGAGGACATCGCCGACCTGAAGGAAGGCATGGTGCTCGAAGGTACGGTGAGCAACGTCGCGCAGTTCGGCGCCTTCGTGGACCTGGGCGTGCACCAGGACGGGCTGGTGCACGTGAGCCAGCTCTCCTACAAGTTCGTCAACGACGCGCGCGAGGTCGTCAAGACCGGCGACATCGTGAAGGTCAAGGTGATGGAAGTGGACGTGGCGCGCAAGCGCATCGGCCTGACCATGAAGCTGGACGCGCC
>NZ_JBIQNC010000247.1:0-6405 GCF_044462705.1 Xenophilus sp. | reverse complement strand
TGCACCATCCCAACGCCGGCATCGGCATCGCGGCCTTTCTCGACAAGCGCGCGCCGCGCTACGAGTGAGCCGGTCGCTCGCGCGACAACCGGCTGCCGCCCCAGTCACTCAAAAGACAGACCATGGACGACCCCATTCTTACCATCGAAGAAAGAGAAGCGATCAACGGTGGTCGCTGGTTCACCTCCCTTTCTCCTTCCCTGCGCCACGACATCCTCCGATGCGCCTTCGTCAAACGCTACAAGGACGGCGACCTGATCGCCGCGCGCGGCGATCCGCCGGAACAGTGGATCGCGTGCGCCAAGGGCGCGGTGCGGGTGAGTTCGACGGCGGTGTCGGGCAAGCAGGTCACGCTGACCTACGTGGAGCCGGGCATCTGGTTCGGCGACGTGGCGATGTTCGACGGCGACCGGCGCACGCACGATGCCTATGCGCACGGGGACACGACCATCCTGTGCGTGGCGCGGGCCGACTTCCAGAAGATCCTCGCCTCGCACGTCGAGCTGTACGAGGCGCTGATGCGGCTGCAGGCGCGCCGCATACGCACGCTGTTCGGGCTGGTGGAAGACCTCAACACGCTGCCCCTGCGCGCGCGGCTGGCCAAGCAGCTCGTGCATCTGGTGCGCAGCTACGGCGTGCCCAACCTGGCGGACGGCAGCCAGATGCGCATCGGCCTGCAACTGGCGCAGGAAGAGCTGGCGCAGTTGCTGGGGGCCTCGCGCCAGCGCGTGAACCAGGAACTCAAGACCATGGAGCGCGAGGGCGCCATCCGCATCGAGCCGGCCGGCCTGGTGGTACTGGACCGCGATGCGCTCGCGCGCATCTCGCAGGCCGATGACTGAGAAGAAACAAGAGACATGACCGAGCAGCAGCAGGATTACAGCGCCTTCGTCGGCACGCGCGCCGTGTCGCCCCAGCACGCCTTCGACACCGAGGCCCTCTCGGCCTGGCTCGCGCAGCACCTGGAGGGCTTCCGCGGCCCGCTGACGGTGGAGATGTTCAAGGGCGGCCAGTCCAACCCGACCTACAAGCTCATCACACCCGGGCGCCAGTACGTGATGCGCGCCAAGCCCGGCCCGGTGGCGAAGCTGCTGCCCTCCGCGCATGCCATCGAGCGCGAATACAAGGTGATGAGCGGCCTGGCCGGCACCGACGTGCCGGTGCCGCGGATGCTGGCGCTGTGCGAGAACGAGTCCGTCATCGGCCGCGCCTTCTACGTCATGCAGTGCATGGAAGGGCGCGTGCTGTGGAACCAGTCCCTGCCCGGCATGAGCAACGCCGAGCGCGCCGCCATCTACGACGAGATGAACCGCGTCATCGCCGCACTGCACACGGTGGACTACAAGGCCCGGGGCCTGGCCGACTACGGCAAGCCGGGCAGCTACTTCGAACGCCAGATCGGCCGCTGGAGCAAGCAGTACAAGGCCTCAGCCGACGGCGCCGGCGAAATGTCGCAGCCCATCCCCGAGATGGAGCGCCTGGTCGACTGGCTGCCGGCCCACATGCCCGCCAGCGCGCGCGACGAATCCCTGGTCTCCGTCGTCCACGGCGACTACCGGCTGGACAACATCATGTTCCACCCCACCGAGCCGCGCGCCATCGCCGTGCTCGACTGGGAGCTGTCCACGCTGGGCCACCCGCTGGCGGACTTCAGCTACCACTGCATGGCCTGGCACGTGCCGGCCGAACTGGGGCGCGGCATCGGCGGCGTGGACATCGCGCCGCTGGGCATCCCCTCCGAGCAGGACTACGTGCGCCGCTACTGCGAGCGCACCGGCATCGCCACGCCCGAGCAGCTGGCGCCGGACTGGAACTTCTACCTGGCCTACAACCTGTTCCGCATCGCCGCCATCCTGCAGGGCATCGCCAAGCGGGTCGAGGCCGGCACCGCGTCCAGCGAGCAGGCCATCAGCTCCGCCAGGGGCGCGCGGCCGATGGCCGAGCTGGCCTGGCAGTTCGCGCAGCGCGCCTGAGCGGCCCTTCTCTTTTTTCTTCTTCTTTCGTTTTCCCCACCGCACCGGAGACAGCATGGATTTCGAGTTTTCCCCCAAGGTCAAGGATCTGCAGAAGCGCGTCGGCGACTTCATGGACCAGCATGTCTTCCCCGCCGAGGCGGAGTACGCGAAGGAACTGGCCGACAACACCGCCGCCGGCAAGCGCTGGAGCGCGCTGCAGGTGATCGAACGGCTCAAGGAGAAGGCGCGCGCGCAGGAGCTGTGGAACCTGTTCCTGCCCAACGACACGGCCGAGCTGGCGAAGAAGAAGGGCGGCGGCCTGACCAACCTGGAGTACGCGCCGCTGGCCGAGCTGATGGGTCGTGTGCCATGGGCCTCGGAGGTGTTCAACTGCTCCGCGCCCGACACCGGCAACATGGAGACCATCGCCCGCTACGGCAGCGACGAGCACCGCGAACAGTGGCTCACGCCGCTGCTGGAAGGCAAGATCCGCTCGGCCTTCGCGATGACCGAGCCCGAGGTGGCGTCGAGCGACGCGACCAACATCTGCACCCGCATCGAGCGCCAGGGCGACGAGTACGTCATCAACGGCCACAAGTGGTGGATCTCCGGCGCGGCCGACCCGCGCTGCAAGATCTTCATCACCATGGGCAAGAGCGACCCGGAAGGCCCGAAGCATTCGCAGCAGAGCATGGTCCTGGTGCCGGCCGACGCCAAGGGCATCCGCATCGTGCGCCCGCTGAACGTGATGGGCTACGACGACGCGCCGCACGGCCACGTCGAGATGTACTTCGAGAACGTGCGCGTGCCCGCCAGCAACATCCTGCTGGGCGAGGGCCGCGGCTTCGAGATCGCGCAAGGCCGCCTGGGGCCGGGCCGCATCCACCACTGCATGCGCCTGATCGGCCTGGCCGAGCGCGCGCTCGAACTGATGTGCCGCCGCGCCTCCTCGCGCGTGGCCTTCGGCAAGACCGTGGCGCAGCAGACGGTGACGCAGGAGCGCATCGCCGAGGCGCGCTGCCGCATCGACATGGCGCGCCTGCTCACGCTCAAGGCCGCCTGGCTGATGGACGTGGCCGGCAACAAGGTCGCCAAGACCGACATCGCCATGATCAAGGTGGTGGCCCCCAGCATGGCCTGCCAGGTGATCGACTGGGCCATGCAGGTGCACGGCGGCGGCGGCATGTGCGACGACTACCCGCTGGCCTATGCCTACGCCGGCGCGCGCACGCTGCGCTTCGCCGACGGTCCCGACGAGGTGCACCGCAACGCCATCGCCAAGTGGGAGCTGGGCAAGTACGCGGCCGACAAGCGCGAAATGGACCCGCCGGTCACCCGGTTCTGAGCCTTCCGCACTGGCCGAATGAAAAAAGCCCGCCGAAGCGGGCTTTTTCTTTGCGGCAGGCGTTCGTTCAGCCGGCCACCGTCGCCGCGATGCGCTTCGCGCAGGCTTCGGCCTGGGCCGCATCGCGCGCCTCGACCATCACGCGCAGCAGCGGCTCGGTGCCGCTGGCGCGGATCAGCACGCGGCCGGCGTCGCCCAGCTCGGCCTCGGCCTTGCGCGTCTCGGCCGCCAGGCGCGCGTTGGACTGCCAGTCCTGCCCCGGCGCCAGGCGCACGTTGACCAGCGTCTGCGGGAAGAGCTGCACGCCCTCCAGCAGCTCGGCCACCGTCTGGCCGCGCCGCACGCAGGCCTGCAGCACCTGCAGCGCACTGACCAGCCCGTCGCCGGTGGTCTGGCGGTCCAGCGCCAGCAGGTGGCCGGAGCCCTCGCCGCCCAGCAGCCAGCCGCGGCGGTCCAGCTCTTCCAGCACGTAGCGATCGCCCACCTTGGCCCGCACGAACTCGACGCCGGCGCGGCGGAAGGCCACCTCCACCGCCTTGTTGGTCATCAGCGTGCCGACCACGCCGGCCGGCTTGTCGCCGCGCGCCATGCGATCGGCCGCCATCAGCCACAGCAGTTCGTCGCCGTTGAACAGGCGCCCCGAGGCATCGACCAGTTGCAGCCGGTCGGCGTCGCCGTCCAGCGCGATGCCGTAGTCGGCGCCCTGCGCCTTCACCTCGGCGATCAGCGCCTGGGGATGCGTGGCGCCCACGTCCTTGTTGATGTTCAGCCCGTCGGGCCGGACGCCGATGCTGGCGACCTCCGCGCCCAGCTCATGGAAGACGGCGGGCGCCACCTGGTAGGCCGCGCCGTGCGCCGCGTCCACCACCAGCTTCAGGCCGCGCAGACTCAGGTCGTTGGGAAAGGTGCTCTTGCAGAACTCGATGTAGCGGCCGGACGCGTCGTCCAGCCGGCGGGCGCGGCCCAGCGCGGCGGAATCCACCCACACGGGCGGCTCGGCCAGCGCGGCCTCCACCGCCTCCTCCCAGGCGTCGCTGAGCTTGGTGCCCTGGGCGCTGAAGAACTTGATGCCGTTGTCGGGGAAGGGGTTGTGGCTGGCGCTGATCACCACGCCCAGGCTGGCGCGCTGCGCGCGCGTGAGGTAGGCCACGGCGGGGGTGGGCACGGGGCCCAGCAACACCACGTCCGCGCCGGCGGAATTGAAGCCCGACTCGAGCGCCGACTCGAGCATGTAGCCCGAGATGCGCGTGTCCTTGCCGATGAGCACCGTGGGCCGCGCCTGCGTGCGCTTGAGCACGCGGCCCACCGCGTGCGCCAGGCGCAACACGAAGTCGGGCGTGATGGGCGCCTGCCCCACCGTGCCGCGGATGCCGTCGGTGCCGAAGTACTGCCTTGCCATGATGTACCGATGCCCTTCTTGTCGTTGCTATCTATGAATCGTCCTGCGCGCGCATGGCTTGCCACACGGCCAGCGCCTGCGCCGTCTCCTGCACGTCGTGCACGCGCACGATGCGCGCGCCCCGCTCCACCGCCAACAGGGCCGCCGCCACGCTGGGCAGCATGCGGCCGGCCGGCGACGCGATGCCCGTCACCGCGCCCAGCGAGGACTTGCGCGACCAGCCGGCCAGCAGCGGATGTCCCGCCGCCAGCAGCTCGCGCTGCCGCGCCAGCAGCGCGAAGTTCTGCGCCACCGTCTTGCCGAAGCCGATGCCCGGATCGAGCACGATGCGATCGGCCGCCACGCCGAGCGCGCACAGCGCCTTCGCCGCCTCGGCCAGGAAGGCCGCGACCTGCGGCACCACGTCGCCTTCCATCGGCGCGGCCTGCATGGTCTGCGGGTCGCGGTGCATGTGCATCAGGCACACGCCGCAGCCCGCGTGAGCCGCCACCGCCTCGCGCGCGCCCGGCCGGCGCAATGCCCAGATGTCGTTGACGATGTCGGCGCCCAGGTCGAGCACGGCGCGCATCACCTCGGGCTTGTAGGTGTCGACGGAGACCGGCACGCCCAGCGTGACGGCCCCGCGCACCACCGGCAGCACGCGCGCCAGTTCCTCGTCCAGCGGCACGGCCGGGCTGCCCGGCCGGGTGGATTCGCCGCCGACGTCGAGGATGTCCGCGCCCTCCCCGATCAGCGCCTCGCAGTGGCGCAGCGCGGCGCGTGCATCGGCATGGCTGCCGCCGTCGGAGAAGGAGTCGGGCGTGACGTTGACGATGCCCATGACCTGCGGCCGCGCCAGGTCGAGCACGAAGCGGCCGGCGCGCCACGTGGACGGCGCCGGCGACCCGCCAACGAAAACGGGGCCCGAAGGCCCCGCCGATGTACCGGCTTCGCTCATCGGGCCGGGATCACGCCGCGGTGGGCGCCGGGTCTGGCTTGACGGGCGCCGAGCCGCCGCCGTTGCTGCCCGAGGGCGGCGTGCGCGGCGTGAAGTCCTTGGGCGGACGCGGCTCGCGGCCGGCCATGATGTCGTCCAGTTGCTCGGTGTCGATGGTCTCCCACTCGAGCAGGGCCTTGGCCATGGCGTGCATCTTGTCCTTGTTCTCCTCGATCAGGCGGCGCGCCAGGGCGTACTGCTCGTCGATGATGCGGCGCACTTCCGAGTCGACCTTCTGCATGGTCTGCTCGGAGATGTTGGTGGTCTTGGTGACCGAGCGGCCGAGGAACACCTCGCCCTCGTTCTCTGCGTAGACCATCGGGCCGAGCGCGTCGCTCATGCCGTACTTCATGACCATGTCGCGCGCCAGGTTGGTCGCGCGCTCGAAGTCGTTGCTCGCGCCGGTGGTCATCTGGTTCATGAACACCTCTTCCGCGATCCGGCCGCCGAACAGCATGCTGATCTGGTTGAGCATGTATTCGCGGTCGTAGCTGTAGCGGTCCTGCTCGGGCAGGCTCATGGTCACGCCCAGCGCGCGGCCGCGCGGGATGATGGTGACCTTGTGCACCGGGTCGCACTTGGGCAGCAGCTTGCCGATGAGCGCGTGGCCCG
This sequence comes from Xenophilus sp., assembly GCF_044462705.1. Classification (NCBI taxonomy): domain Bacteria; kingdom Pseudomonadati; phylum Pseudomonadota; class Betaproteobacteria; order Burkholderiales; family Comamonadaceae; genus Xenophilus; species Xenophilus sp. The sequence continues at coordinate 118 of NZ_JBIQNC010000247.1, read as the reverse complement.
ACTCGTGGTAGGCCGTGTTGCGGCGCTCCTCCTCGGGCATCACCATGCTCTTGCGCTCGGGGCCCATGAAGATCTTGTCCTTGGCCTTCTCGAAGTCCTGCATCTCGACCACGCGCGC
>NZ_JBIQNC010000246.1:0-6438 GCF_044462705.1 Xenophilus sp. | reverse complement strand
GCTTCGGCTTCCGCGGCGTGGAAGACCTGGGCGGCGGCCTGAAGGCGGGCTTCTGGCTGGAGGCGGGCTTCTCGCCCGACACCGGCGACGTGAACGCCGGTTTCAACCGGCGCGCCACCGTCAGCCTGATGGGCGGCTGGGGCGAGCTGCGCCTGGGCCGCGACGACTCGGCCACCTTCCTGAACACGCTGCTGTTCGATCCCTTCCTGACCAACGGCGTGGGCGGCACCAACACCTTCGTGATGAACGGTGTGCCCACCATCCAGATCAGCAACGCCATCAGCTACTTCACGCCGCCCGGCCTGGGCGGCTTCTACGGGCAGGTGCAGCACGCGTTCAGCGAGCGGCTGAACACGGACCCGACGGTGGGCGGCGAGTACAACGGCGCGCGCTTCGGCTACCGCAACGGCGGGCTGCACGCCTCGGTGTCGGCGGCCAAGCTGCAGGGCCTCACGCAGGCGCAGGACCAGCGCTTGCGCAACGTCGGCCTGAGCTACGACTTCGGCGTCGTCCAGCCCATGCTGCTGTGGGCCAGCCACAAGCGCGGCGACGTGGAGGTGCGCGGCCTGCAACTGGGCGTGAAGGTGCCGGTGGGCGCCGGCGAGATCCGCGCCTCCATCGGCCGCTACGACACGCGCGGCAGCGACGCCGACTGGCGCAAGTTCGCCATCGGCTACGGCCACAACCTCTCCAAGCGCACTCAGCTCTACGCCACCTACGCGCGGCTGAACAACTCGCGCGGCTCGCAGCGCGCCATCGGCGTGCTGGGCGTGGCGGCGCCGGCCAACGTGCCGGGCGGCCACTCCAACGGCTACGAGGTGGGCATGCGCCACTTCTTCTGATTCCATCCTTTCTCATCCAGGGGGCCACACCATGAAGGACTCGCGCTCGCTGCGCTGGTGGGGCGTGATCACGCTGTTCGTGATCGTCGCCATCTCCTACGTGGACCGCATCAACATCTCGGTCCTGATCACCGATCGCGATTTCCTGTCGCACATCGGCCTGACATCCGACGACCGCACGCGCCAGGGCCTCCTGGCCACCGCGTTCATGGTGGGCTACGGCGTCTCCTCCTTCGTGCTCACGCCCTTCGCGGCGGCGCTGTTCGGCGTGCGGCGCAGCCTGGTCGCGGGGCTGCTGCTGTGGGGCGTGGTCACCTTCCTGTCGCCCACGATGAACAGCTACGGGCTGCTGCTGGCCTCGCGCATCTTGCTGGGCGTCTCGGAAGGCCCGCTGTTCTCGCTGGCCGGCAGCTACATCAAGGCGCACTTCGAGAGCCGCGAGAACGGCAAGCCGAACTCGCTGGTGAACATGGGCACCGGGCTGGGCCTGGCGGTGGGCTACCCCTTCGTCGGCTACCTGGTGGCCGGGCACGACTGGCAGACCTCCTTCCACGTGCTGGGGCTGGTCAACATCGCGCTGGGCATCCCGCTGGTGCTGGCCTTCATCCGCATGCCGAAGGTGGAGACGGGCCTGCCGGCGCCGAAGTCGCTCGGCGACGCCTTCGGGCAGGTCGGGCAGATCGTGCGCGGCGCCATGCACACCCGCTACCTGGTGCTGGTGACGGTGCTCACCGCGGCCTTCCTCTCGTACCTGTGGGGCAGCAGCAACTGGCTGCCCGCGTACCTGAAGGAGTCGCGCGGCTTCTCGCTGCGCGAAATGGGCTGGCTGGCCTCGCTGCCGCAGTACGCCAGCGTGGCGGCGGTGTTCGTCGGCGGCATGATCATCGACCGCATCGAGCGCCGCCAGGTGCCCCTGATCTTCGTCGGCGGCAGCCTCGGGGTGGCGGTGGCGGTGTGGATGGCCATCCACGTGCAGGACCGCTACGCGGCCGCCTACTGCCTGATCGCCGCCAACTTCTGCTGGGGCCTGATGAGCCCGGCCATCCCCAGCACCGTGCAGCACTGCGCGCGGCCGGAGCACGTGGCCAGCGCCTACGGCGTGGTCAACGGCGCAGGCAGCCTGGTGGCCGGCTTCATGCCGGCCATCATGGGCGCGGTGATCGGCTGGACCTCGCGCTCGGCCGGCGGCGGCTTCATGGCCGGCTTCGGCATGCTGGTCGGCACCCAGGCGGTGGTGATGCTGTGCGGCCTGGTGCTGTGGCTGCGCGAGCGCGGCGCGAGCCACCACGACGTGGCGCCCCGCGCGGCCTGAGTGCCTTCCTTCCTCTTCCTTTCGCTTCCCTTTCCACCACCACACGCATGGGCGCAGGCCCGCAAGGAGTTGTCATGAAGAACACCCTCACACGACGCGCCGCGGCCCTGGGCCTGGCGCTGGGCGCCGGCCTGTGCTGCATGGGCGCGCAGGCCCAGGCCTGGCCGGCCAAGAGCATCACCTTCATCGTGGCCTACCCGGCCGGCGGCGACACCGACGTGATGGCCCGCGTGTACGGCGAGAAGCTGTCCACCCTGCTCAAGCAGCCGGTGGTGGTGGACAACCGGCCCGGCGCCAGCGGCACGCTGGGCGCGGGCCTCGTCGCCAAGGCGCCGGCCGACGGCTACACGCTGCTGTTCGCGCCCAGCACCTTCGCCATCGCGCCGCTGGTGCTCAAGGGCGGCGTGCCGATGGACGTGGTCAAGGACTTCACGCCGGTGGTGCAGGTGGGCGGCTCGCCGCTGCTGCTGCTGGCCAGCCCCCAGTCGGGCATCAAGGACGTGAAGACGCTGGTGGGCCAGGCCAAGGGCGGCCAGTCGATCTCCTACGGCAGCCCGGGCTCCGGCTCGCCCATGCACATCGTGGCCGAGATGTTCAACAGCGCGGCCGGCATCAAGCTGCAGCACGTGCCGTACAAGGGCACGGCGCCGTCGCTGGCCGATGCGCTGGGCGGCCACATCCCCACCGTGTACTCCACGCCCGGGGCGGTGGCGCCCTACCTGGCCGAGCGCAAGCTGGTGCCGCTGGCGGTGACGGGGCGGGGCCGCTCCTTCATGCTGCCCGACGTGCCCTCGCTGGCCGAGCTGGGCTACAAGGACGTGGACGTGACCGCCTGGTGGGGCTTCTTCGGCCCCAAAGGCCTGCCGCCCGAGGTGGTGAAGACGCTCAACACCGCGATGGCCGAAGTCATGAAGATGCCCGACGTGAAGGCCAAGCTCGCCTCGATGGGCGTGGCGCCGGACCTGGCCGACGGCGCCGCGCTGGGCCGCACCGTGGCGGCCGACTACGCGCGCTTCGGGCGCGTGGTGAAGGAGTTCGGCATCCAGGCGGATTGACGGCGCAGCCTCATACAAGAGGTGCGTCCAACGATATCAACCGTTCACGCTGAGCTTGGCCTGTCCTGAGCTTGTCGAAGGGTCGGAGCCGCGTGAGGCTTCGACAAGCTCAGCCCGAACGGCCCTTGTCGATTGAACGTCAATCCGCATCAGGCGCCGGCAGCGGGCGCGACGCTGGCGCCCTGCACGCGGTGCCGCGCCAGCGCCTCGGCCACGAAGCCGCTGCGCTTGGCCTCTTCCACGAAGGCCGCCAGCGCGGCGGCGGCCTCGGCGCCGCGGCTGTCGGGCAGGCCCATCGCCTGCTGGATCACCATGAAGCGGCCCGGCAGCATGCGCAGCGCGGCGTCGCCCTGCGCCCAGCCCTCCAGCAACTGGCGGATGCCGGCAGCGACCTCCACCTGTCCGGCCTTCAGCGCGGCGCGCACGGCCTCGGCGTCGGCCACGCGCTCGATGTGTGCGGCCTTCAGTTCGCGCGTGAGGAAGAGGTCGTAGGCGCTGCCCTGGCCGACGGCCACGCGCGTGCCGGCGCGGTCGACCTCCGCGTTGTCGGCCAGCGCCGAGCCGGCCGGCACCAGGTAGCTGCCCTCGATCAGCACGTAGGGCGCGGTGAAGCGCAGGCCCTGGCTGCGTGCCGGATCGACGGCGAAGAAACCGATGTCGGCCTGCTCGCCGCGCACCGCCTCGACCGACTGGGCGGCCTTCTCGAACACGACCAGCTCGGCCGCGACGCCCAGCGCCCGGGCCAGGGCGCGCGCCAGGTCCACCGACACGCCGGCCGGCTGTCCCTGCGCGTCGCGGTGCGCCAGGATGGGGTTGCCCAGGTTGATGGAGGCGCGCAGGCGGCCGGTGGGCGCGAAGGCAGGGCGGAGGGTGGCGTCGATGGCTGGCATGCGGGCGAGTTTAGGGGCGGCGGAAAAAGAAAAAGCCGTCGCAGGCGACGGCTTTTCCATGCCGGGGGCCGGGCGGCGTCAGGCGCTCACGCTCGCCAGCGCGTCGTTGAAGGTCTTGCTCGGCCGCATCACGGCCTCGGTCTTCTTCTCGTCCGTCTTGTAGTAGCCGCCGATGTCGGCCGGCTTGCCCTGCACGGCCTCCAGCTCGCCGACGATCTTCTTCTCGTTGGCGGCCAGCGACTCGGCCAGCGGCTTGAAGCGGGCGGCGAGTTCCTTGTCCTCGGTCTGCTCGGCCAGGGCCTGGGCCCAGTACAGCGCCAGGTAGAAGTGGCTGCCGCGGTTGTCGAGCTGCCCGGTCTTCGGCGAGGGGCCCTTGTTGTTGTCCAGCAGCTTGCCGGTGGCGGCGTCGAGTGCCTTGGCCAGCACCTTGGCCTTCTCGTTGCCGTTCTTGATGCCCAGTTCCTCCAGGCTCACCGCCAGCGCGAGGAACTCGCCCAGCGAATCCCAGCGCAGGTGGTTCTCTTCCACCAGCTGCTGCACGTGCTTGGGCGCGGAGCCGCCGGCGCCCGTCTCGTACATGCCGCCGCCGGCCATCAGCGGCACGATCGACAGCATCTTGGCCGAGGTGCCCAGCTCCATGATCGGGAACAGGTCGGTGAGGTAGTCGCGCAGGATGTTGCCGGTGGCGCTGATGGTGTCCAGCCCGCGGATCACGCGCTCCAGCGTGTAGCGCATGGCGCGCACCTGGCTCATGATCTGGATGTCCAGGCCGGTGGTGTCGTGCTCGTGCAGGTACATGCGCACCTTGGTGATGAGCTCCTTCTCGTGCGGGCGGTAGGCGTCGAGCCAGAAGACCACCGGCATGCCCGAGTTGCGCGCGCGGGTGACGGCCAGCTTGACCCAGTCGCGGATGGCGGCGTCCTTGACCTGGCACATGCGCCAGATGTCGCCCTGCTCGACGTCCTGGCTCATCAGCACCTCGCCGGTGGCCAGGTCGGTGATGTTGGCGACGCCGTCCTCGGGGATCTCGAAGGTCTTGTCGTGCGAGCCGTATTCCTCGGCCTGCTGCGCCATCAGGCCGACGTTGGGCACGGTGCCCATGGTCTTCGGGTCGAAGGCACCGTGCCACTTGCAGAAGTTGATGATCTCCTGGTAGATGCGGGCGAAGGTGCTCTCCGGCATCACGGCCTTGACGTCCTTCAGGCGGCCGTCGGCGCCGTACATCTTGCCGCCGTTGCGGATCATCGCGGGCATCGACGCGTCGACGATCACGTCGTTGGGCGAGTGGAAGTTGGTGATGCCGCGGGCCGAGTCGACCATCGCCAGCTCGGGGCGGTGCTCGTGGCAGGCGTGCAGGTCGCGCTTGATCTCGTCCTGCTTGCTCTGCGGCAGCGTGGCGATCTTGTTGTACAGGTCGACCATGCCGTTGTTGACGTTCACGCCCAGCTCGTCGAACAGCTTGGCGTGCTTGGCGAAGGCGTCCTTGTAGAAGATCTTGACGCAGTGGCCGAACACGATGGGGTGCGAGACCTTCATCATCGTGGCCTTCACGTGCAGCGAGAACATCACGCCCGTCTTGCGCGCGTCCTCGATCTGCTGCTCGTAGAACTCCAGCAGCGCCTTCTTGCTCATGAACATCGAGTCGATCACCTCGCGGTCCAGCAGCGAGACCTTGGGCTTGAGCACGATGGTCTTGCCGCTCTTGGTGATCAGCTCCATCTTCACGTCGCGCGCGCGGTCCAGCGTCATCGACTTCTCGCCGTGATAGAAGTCGCCGTGGTGCATGTGCGAGACGTGCGAGCGCGAGGCCTGGCTCCACTCGGCCATGCTGTGCGGGTTCTTGCGGGCGTATTCCTTCACCGCCTTGGGCGCGCGGCGGTCGGAGTTGCCCTCGCGCAGCACCGGGTTCACCGCGCTGCCGATGCACTTGTTGTAGCGCGCGCGGATGTCCTTCTCCTCGTCCGTCTTCGGGTTCTCGGGGAAGTCGGGGATCTTGTAGCCCTTGTCCTGCAGTTCCTTGATGGCGGCCTTGAGCTGGGCCACCGAGGCGCTGATGTTGGGCAGCTTGATGATGTTGGCCTCGGGCTTGAGCGTCAGCTTGCCCAGCTCCGTCAGGTTGTCGGGAACGCGCTGCTCCTCGGTCAGGCATTCGGGGAACTGCCCCAGGATGCGGCCGGCCACCGAGATGTCGCTGGTCTGGACGTTGATGCCGGCGGCCTGGGCGAAGGTGCGCACGATGGGCAGCAGCGAGGCGGTGGCAAGCGCGGGCGCTTCGTCGGTCAGGGTGTAGATGATGGTCGGAGACGTCGTGCTCATGGCGCTGGATTTCCTTGGGAAAA
>NZ_JBIQNC010000245.1:0-6516 GCF_044462705.1 Xenophilus sp. | reverse complement strand
CCGTCGACGATGAGCGAATAGTCCGAGGCGAAGGCGGGCGGCCAGACCAGGCCCACCGCGGGGCGGGCCAGCAGGTTCTCGCGGCTGCGGCGGCCGACGCCGTCGATCACCAGCACGCCGCCCTCCAGCACCGGCGTCACCGCCACCGCGTGCGGCGCGCCCTGCGCGCTGCCGGTGAGCAGGTAGGCGAAGCGGTAGCGGGCCATGACGTCCCGCAGGGTGGGCAGTTCGACGGGGATGCTCATGAGGGTGTGTCCGGGGGCGCCAGTTGCAGCAGATCGCCCGCATCTTGCGCGTAGGCCAGCGCGTAGTCCAGGGTGCTTTGCGTCTGCGCGTGCAGGAACAGCAGCGGCTCGCCCTCGGCGACGTGGTCCCCCAGCCGCACGCGCAGGTCGATGCCGGCAGCCGGGCTTTCCGGCGCGCCCGCGAGCTTCGCCAGGCGGGCGAGCCGGCGGTTGTCGATGCGCACGACGCGGCCCGCGCGGGGCGCGGGCAGGGGCCGCACGCAGCACGCGCGCGGCGGCTCGCGCAATCCGCCCTGCGCCTCGCAGATGCGCCGGAACTTGTCCCACGCGCGGCCTTCGTCGAGGGTGCGCAGCGCCAGGGGCAGGCCCCCGCCGGCCGGCGCCGCGCCGCCCATCTCCAGCACCGCGCCGGCGACTTCCGCGGCGCGCAGGCGCAGGTCCGGCGGCGCGTCCGCCTCGCCGCGCAGCACCGCCAGCACGTCTCTGGCCTCCAGCGCGGGGCCGATGCCGCGGCCGACCGGCTGGCTGCCGTCGGTGAAGATGCAGCGTAGCGCGATGTCGAAGTGCGCCGCGGTGGCGGCCAGCCTGCACGCGAGGAAGTGCGCGAGTTCCGGGCTGCGCACCTTGGCGGTGGGGCCGACGGGGATGTCGATGAGCACGTGCGTCGCGCCGGCGGCGATCTTCTTCGACAGCACCGAGGCGATGAGCTGGCCCTCGGTGTCGATGTCCAGCTCGCGCTCGATGCGCACGAAGACGTCGTCGGCCGGCGACAGGTGCATGGCGCCGCCCCAGGCCAGGCAGCCGCCTTCCTGCTCCACCACGCGGCGCAGCGTCGGCAGGTCCAGGTCGACCGGCGCCAGCGTCTCCATGGTGTCGGCGGTGCCGGCCGGCGAGGTGATGGCGCGCGAAGAGGTCTTGGGCATCACCAGGTCGTTGGCGGCGGCGACGGCCACCACGATCGGCGTGGTGCGGTTGCCCGGCAGGCCGCCCACGCAGTGCTTGTCGACCACCACGGGGGCGTCCCACCGCAGGCGCTCGCCGGCGTTCACCATGGCCCGGGTCAGGTCGATGGTCTCCTGCTCGTCCAGCGGCAGCGTGGAGGTCGCCGTGAGGAACGCGGCCAGGTGCACGTCGGTGTAGCGCCCCTTCGCCACGTCGCCGACGATGGCGTTCATGTCGTCCAGCCCCAGGCGCTGGCCGTGGATGCGCCGGCGCACGCCCGCCAGCGAAGCGAGCAGCGGCGGGTGGCGCACCTGCACGCAGTCGCCCTCGCGCAGCCCCAGCGCCTGCCATGCGTCCTCCGACAGCGCGATCTGGTCGGGCGCCAGGCGGTCGTCGCCCTCGACCTGGTAGAGCTGCGCCGGCAGCTCGCGCCCGCCGGCCATCACCAGCACCTGCGGCCGCGAGGCCAGCCCCTCGGCCTGGCACACGGGGGAGTCCCGGCGCATGAGCACCACCGCCTGGTGCTGCGCATGCAGGCGCATGCGCACGGCGCGCAGCGCGGGCGGCACGGTCGTGTCCATCGCGTTCACGGGACTCACAGGTTGAACACCTGGTCCTGGCGCGGCACGGCGGCCGGCCAGCCGAGGTCGCGCTCGATGCGTTCGCGCAGCGCCTCGGACGCCTCCGGCTCGCCGTGGACGATGAACACGCGCTTCGGCGGCCGCTGCAGGCCCGACAGCCAGCGCATCAGCTCGTCGGCGTCGGCGTGCGCCGAGAGCATCGGCAGCTCGGCCACCTCGGCGTTCACCGGGATCCACTGGCCGTGGATGCGGGTCTCGCGTGCGCCTTCGAGCAGCTTGCGCCCGCGCGTGCCGGCGGCCTGGAAGCCGGAGAACAGCAGCGTGTTGCGGTGGTCGGGCGCGAAGGCGGCGATGTGGTGCAGCACCCGGCCGCCGGTGGCCATGCCGCTGGCGGAGATGATCACCTTCGGGAAGCGGCTGGCCGACAGCGCCTTCGAGTCCTCCACCTCGCGCACGCAGGTCACGGCGCCGCAGGCGGCCTCGTAGTCCTGCGGCGGCAGCCGGTGCTCGTGCGGGTGGGCGTGCAGCAGTTCGCTCGCGCTGGTGGCCATCGGGCTGTCGAGGTAGACGGGGACGTTGCGCAGCCGGCCGGCGCGGCGCAGCAGCCACAGGCTGTGGATCAGCGTCTGCACGCGGCCGACCGCGAAGGCCGGCACCACCACCGTGCCGCCGCGCTGCACGGTGCGCTCGATCACGGCGGCCAGGGCCTCTACCGGGTCGGTGCGTTCGTGGCGGCGGTTGCCGTAGGTGGACTCGATCACCACGTAGTCGGCCTCGGGCACCGGCTCCGGGTCCAGCATCACCGGGTCGTCGTAGCGGCCCACGTCGCCGGAGAACACGATGCGCAGGCCGCCGGCGTCGATCTGCGCGCTGGCCGCGCCGAGGATGTGGCCGGCGCGGCGCAGCAGCAGCGTCGCACCGCCGGGCAGTGCCACCTCGCGGTGCAGCGGCGCGGGGGAGAACATCCGGATGGTGCGTTCGGCGTCGTCGATGTCGTACAGCGGCAGCGCCGGATGGTGCTTGCTGAAGCCGTGGCGGTTGGCGAAGTCGGCGTCCTTCTCCTGCAGGAAGGCGCTGTCGCGCAGGATCAGCGCCGCGACGTCGCGGGTGGCTGCGGTGGCGTGGATCCGGCCGGCGAAGCCGTCACGCGCCAGCCGCGGCAGGTAGCCGCAGTGGTCCAGGTGCCCGTGGGTGAGCACCACCGCGTCGATGCCGTGCGGCTCGACGGGCAGCGGCTCCCAGTTCAGCTCGCGCAGGTTCTTCAGGCCCTGGAACAGGCCGCAGTCGATCAGCAGCTGCGTGTCGCCATAGCGCAGCAGGTGCTTGGAGCCGGTGACGGTGCCGGCGGCGCCGAGGCAGGTCAGTGTGGGCATGGTGGTCCTGTTCTGCTTCATTCAGTCCGGATGGCCGAGGTCGGCGCAGGCGCCGCGGCCGTCGAGGGCGGCCTGCTCGGCGGGCCGCAGCAGCGCATCGCGCGGGCAGCCGGTCAGCGCCGCCGCGGCGTCCACCGCATGCGCCCAGGTGCAGCGGTTGGCGAACAGCATGCCGGCCACGTCCAGCGTGCCACCGCGGCTGATGTAGCCGAGCGCGCGGGTGCGCGCCGGGCCGCCGTCGATGCGGCGCAGCAGGCCGAGCATGGGCTCGGGCCGGGTGTGGCTGAGCAGCACGCGCGGCAGGCCGGGCGGGAACAGCGCATGCAGCGCCGCGTCGTCCAGCACGAAGGCGGCTTCCAGTTCGTCGCGCGGGATGCGCAGGCGGCCCGGCTCGACGACCGCCGTGACGCAGGCGGCGCGGCCTTCGCGGGCCAGGCGGCGCTGCGCCTTGAGTGCCTCTTCGAGCTGGTAGGCGCCGATGGCGACGAACTGCACCTCGGCCGCCGCCGGGTCTCCCGCGGCATGCGCCGCGCCGCGCTCGGCCAGCGCCTCGGCCGAGGCGGCGTCGAAGCGCCGGGCGGTGTCGCGCTTGGACACGACCAGGCAGGCCACCTGGCCGCGCCCGGCGTACACGTTGCGCAGGGCGGCCACGGCGGTGTTGCCGTCCACCGGGAACAGCACGCGCGCGGTGTCCGACATCTCGCCCAGCAGCGCCTCGCCGATGGTCGGGTCCTGGTGCGACTGCTCGTTCTTGCTGTTCTCCCACGTGTGGGAGGTGACGATCAGCGGCACGGCCAGCCAGCCCGGCGCCCGGCCCAGCTCCTTCTGGCGGCGCGCGAAGATGATCTCCTGGCGCAGCAGGCCCAGCATCTTCACCGCGAAGGCCTCGTAGCTCACGATCAGGTTGAGCCCGCCCTTGTTGCCCAGCGCGGCGGCGGCCACGGCCTCCTCGTTGAGCGCGGTGACGACGGCGCCCAGCAGCGACTCGGGCACGCCCGGCTCGGGCGCGTTGACGCGGTGGCGCAGGCGCTCGAGCGTGCCGCCCATCTTGTTGCTGGCCAGCTCGTCGGGGTTGCCCACGCGCACGCGCAGCCGCGGGTTGGCCTCGATCAGCTCGACGAACCAGCGGTCCAGCGCGGCCATGGCGCTGCCCCGGCTGCCCTCGTCCTCCCACCGCGGCGCCGGCAGGCGCAGGGCCTCGGGATGCCGGTGCGCGAACGGGTGGCCGCTCTCGCGCGGGCGCTGCTGGCGGGCGTGGGTGTCCAGCGCCGCGAGGGCGGCGTCCAGCTCGGCGGGCGGCACGAAGAGCGCGCGGGTGCCGGCGTTGAACTGCGCGCGGGCCGTGGCGTCGATGTGCGGGTTGCCGGCCAGCGGCAGGTTGTGCGCGGCGTTGGTGCCCGCGCCGGCGAAGCCGAAGCCCTTCTCGGTCTCGGCGATCACGTAGGGCAGGCGCGCCGGGTAGCGGCGCTGCGGGTCGGCGGCGAAGGCGCGCAGCGCGTCCTCGGCCTCGACGATGGCGCAGGCGATGGCGGCCGGGTCGCGCCCGTCCACGACCACCGGCGTGAAGCCGTTGTGGCGCAGGTCCTCGGCCAGCCAGCCCGCGCCGCCTTCCTGCACGATCTGCGTGCGCTGCTCGATGCGCCGGCCGTTGAGGATCATCACCGGCACCGCGAAGCCGCAGTCCTCGGCGCGCCACCAGCGCGGCGCCCAGTCGCTGCCGCGCTGCTCCTCGAAGGCGCCGTCGCTCAGGAAGGCCACCAGGCTCTCGCCCGGCAGCGGCATGTGGACGTATTCCAGCCCCGCGAAGCCCAGGTAGCCGCCCTCGGACACCGCGCCCGCGGTGTTCGGCCCGGCGTGGCTGCCCAGCGGCACGGCCGGCCGGCCGTGGGCGTCGATGGCATAGGAATAGAAGTCCGCGGCGAGCTGCGACAACCCGGCCTCGCCGCGGCCGTAGCGGCCGCGCTGGGTGTCGGACAGGTCGCCGGTCAGCGCGTTGACCGCCTCGATGGCCGCCACGCAGTGGCCCTGGCCCATCAGCCAGCCGCGGGTGGTGCCGGTCAGCGCGTTGGCCAGCAGGTAGCCGACGAAGGCCGGCACCATGTTCAGCGAGCCGCCGGTGTGGCCCTCGGGCGTCGGCTTGAAGTCGTCCGCCGCCAGCGCCGCGCCGGAGAGGTCGACGCGCCGCGCGTAGGTCATGTGGACGACCACGCTCATCGCCGCGCAGGCCAGGCGGTCGGCGGCGGCCAGCAGGGCCTGGCCCTCGGCGGCGCCGGCGAGCCGGCCGTCGGCCGTCAGCCGGGAGAGCAGCGCCTGCACGCGCGCCACGGTGCCGCTGCGGTGGGCGATGGGGCCGTGGCCCTGGCGCCAGTCGGGTGAGAGGAGGGGGCTCATGCGGTTCCTTTCATGAGGGGGCCGGCGGGCGGGTCCTGCACGCCGCGCAGCAGCGCGTCGGCGACCAGCGGTGCCAGGCCGATGCCGTTGCTGCGATGCGGCACCGCGTCGGTGGAGATGATGCGCGCGAAGTGCGGCGCGAGCTGCGCCCAGGCATCCTGCGCGAACAGCGCGTGCACCACCACGCATTCGGCCGGCGGCAGGCCCTGCGCCGCCAGTTGCTGCGCGGCCGCCGCCAGCGTGCGGCCGGAGGAGGCGATGTCGTCCACCAGCACCGGCGTGCGTTCGCGCCAGGCCGACAGGTCGGGCGCGGCGACGTCCACGCTGCGGTCGCCGTGGCGGGTCTTGCGCAGCACGGTATGCGGCGCGCCGATGCGCTGGGCGATGGCGCCGGCCCATTGCTCGCTCTCCTCGTCGGGGCCGACGATCAGCGGCGCGCGCACGTGCGCCGCGATCCAGTCCGCCAGCAGCGGCGCGGCGTGCAGCGTGGCGGTGGGCACGGTGTACAGGCCCTGCAGCGCCGGGTGCCGGTGCAGGTGCGGATCGACCGTGACCACGCGATCGAAGGTGGCGGACACCAGCCGGGCGAAGGTCAGCGAGCTGACGCTTTCGCCGTCCAGGAAGCGCCGGTCCTGCCGCATGTAGGCGAGGTAGGGGGCCACCAGGTTCACCTCGGCCGCGCCCAGGTCGCGCGCGGCGTCGGCGGCGAAGGCCAGGCGCAGGAAGCCCGCGTCCGGGTCCGCCAGCGTGCACACCAGGTCGACCGCGCGGCCGGCGGGGTCGGCGAGGAGGCGCACGTAGCTCTCGCCGTCGGGGAAGCGGCGGGTCTCCAGCCGGCCGAGCTCGGCGCCCGCTGCCTCGGCCAGGCGGGCGGCGAAGCCCTCGTTGCCGGGCAGGGGGAGCACCAGCCTAGGGCCTGTGAACGCCATGGATGAGCTTCCCTCCGGGTTGCTTCGCAAAGGGGCCGTCTGCGGCGTTGCCCGC
>NZ_JBIQNC010000244.1:3293-6524 GCF_044462705.1 Xenophilus sp. | reverse complement strand
GCCATACTGCGGCGGTGGCAGCAGCAACGACGACAGCAGCGACCGGGGGCGCGGCGCCGGCCCCGCCGCCTTTCCCTGCAGGCGGCCGGCGCTGGCTGCGCCGGCTGAGCGGCGCGGCCGGCATGCTCGCGCTGGTGGCCCTGGCGGCCTGGGGCGCCCACGCCGTGGCCCTGCGCGCCGGCCTGGCGCGGCTGGGCGAGGCGGCCAGCCACCGGCTGGACGTGGAGGCCACGCGGCTCGAAGGCGAGCTGGCGCGCTTCGAGTTCTTGCCGGCGCTGCTGGAGACCTCGCCCCAGGTGCTGGACCTGCTGGCCGCCCCGCGCGACGCCGCGCGCCGCGCCGAGGCCAGCCGCTACCTGCACGCGCTCAACGCCATCGCCGGCGCCGAGATCCTCTACGTGCTCGACCCCACCGGCTACGTCGCCGCCTCCAGCGACGACGGCCAGCCCGGCACGCCGGCCGGGCGCGACCTGTCCTACCGCCCCTACTTCCGCGACGCGCTGGCCACCGGCCGCGGCCGCTTCTACGGCCTGGGCGTGACCAGCGGCGTGCCCGGCGACTACCTGGCCTACGCGCTGCCGCGCGGCGGCCCGCTGCGCGGCGTGGCGACGGTGAAGGTGGACCTGCGGCGCACCGAGCAGGCCTGGTCGCAGATGCAGGGCGAGCTGCTGCTGGTGGACTCGCGCGGCGTGGTGGTGCTGGCCTCGCACACCGACTGGAAATACCGCCCGCTCGCGCCGCTGGACGATGCCGCGCGGCAGGAGATGGCCCAGGCCCGGCGCTACGGCGATGCGCCGCTCACGCCGCTGGCCTGGCGCGAGCTGCAGCGGCTGGACGCGCACTCCCTGCGCGTGCGCTTCGAGGGCCGGGCCTACGTCGCCACCGGCCACGCGGCCGACGACGGCCGCTGGCGCCTGCTGCTGCTGAGCGACGAGGCGCCGGTGCGCGCCGCCGCCCGCGGCGCCGCCGCCAGCGCCGCGCTGCTGACCGCCGTGCTGCTGCTGGCGGCGCTGGTGCTGCGCCAGCGCCGACGCATGGTGCGCGAGCAGCTCGCCAGCCGCGCCGCGCTGCAGGCCGCGCACGACTCGCTGGAGCGCCGCGTGCAGGAGCGCACCGCCGAATTGCGCGCCGCGCAAGCCGAGCTGGTGCATGCCGGCCAACTCGCCGTGCTGGGCCAGATGTCGGCCGGCATGGTGCACGAGCTGAACCAGCCGCTGGCGGCGCTGCGCACCCTCTCCGACAACGCCGTGCTGCTGCTGGAGCGCGGCCGCGCCGGGGAGGCCGGCGCCAACCTGGGCCGCATCGCGCAGCTCGTGCAGCGCCTGGGCCGGCTCACCGCGCAGCTCAAGGTGTTCGCGCACAAGCGCACCGAGCCGCCCGAGCCGGTGCCGCTGGACAAGGCGGTGCGCGAGGCGCTGGCGCTGCACGCCCAGCGCGTGCGCGACATGGGCGTGGCGGTGGCCGTGGTGCTGCACCCGCCCACGCTCGCCGTGCTGGCCGAGGAGACGCGGCTGGTGCAGGTGCTGGGCAACCTGCTGGGCAATGCGCTGGACGCGATGGCCGAGGGCGCCGCCGGCGCGCCGCGGCGCATCGCCGTCGAGGCCGCGGCGCCGCCGCCCGGCGCGCCCTGCCGCATCGTCGTCGCCAACAGCGGCCCGCCGATCCCGCCCGAGGTCGCGGCGCGCCTGTTCGAGCCCTTCTTCACCACCAAGCCGGCCGGGCGCGGGCTGGGCCTGGGGCTGATGATCTCGGCGCACATCGTGCAGGCCTTCGGCGGCGCGCTGCGCCCGGCGCGCGGCGAGGAGCTGCCGCCCGGCATGGGCGCCGCCTTCCTGGTGGACCTGCCGGCGGCAGAATGAGCGCCACATGGCCGACGACGCACCGCACCCCATCCGCGTGATCCTGGTCGAGGACGACGAGGACGTGCGCGTGGGCGCCGCGCAGGCGCTGGACCTGGCCGGCTTCGCGGTCGAGGCCTTCGGCGCCGTCGAGCCCGCGCGCGCCGCCGTCGCCGAGGGCGCGCCGGTCGTCGTCGTGTGCGACGTGAAGCTGCCCGGCAAGAGCGGCACCGAGTGGCTGGCCGAGCTGCACCGGCTCGACGCGCAGTTGCCCGTCATCCTCGCCACCGGCCACGGCGACATCGCGATGGCGGTGCAGGCCATGCGCGACGGCGCCTACGACTTCATCGAGAAGCCCTTCGCCTCCGAGCGCCTGGTGTCGGTGGTGCGGCGCGCCGCCGAGCAGCGCCGGCTGGCGCTGGAAGTGGCGTCGCTGCGGCGGCAGCTGGACGACTGGAGCGGCATCCAGGCCGCGCTGATCGGCCGCTCCGCCGCCATGGAGCGCGTGCGCCAGGCGGTGCGCACGCTGGCCGCGACGCCGGCCGACGTGGTGATCTACGGCGAGACCGGCACCGGCAAGGACCTGGTGGCGCGCTGCCTGCACGATCGCAGCCGCCGGCGCGACGGGAACTTCGTGCCCGTCAACTGCGGCGGCCTGCCCGAGAACCTGGTCGACAGCGAACTCTTCGGCCACGAGGCCGGCGCCTTCACCGGCGCGCTCAAGCGCCGCATCGGCAAGTTCGAGCACGCCGACGGCGGCACGCTGTTCCTCGACGAGATCGAGAGCATGCCGCTGGCGGTGCAGGTCAAGCTGCTGCGCGCGCTGCAGGAGCGCAGCATCGAGCGCGTGGGCTCTAACCAGGCCGTGCCGGTGGACTGCCGCGTGGTCGCCGCCAGCAAGACCGACCTGCGCGAGGCCAGCGAGGCGGGGCGCTTCCGCGCCGACCTGTACTACCGCCTGGGCGTGGCCTTCATCGAGCTGCCGCCGCTGCGCGAGCGGCGCGAGGACATCCCGCTGCTGTTCGAGCACTTCACGCTGCAGGCGGCGCAGCGCTACGGGCAGAGCGCGCCGGTGCCCGACACGCAGGCGCTGTCGGCGCTGCTCGGCCATGCGTGGCCGGGCAACGTGCGCGAGCTGCGCAACGTGGCCGACCGCTTCGTGCTCGGGCTGCTGGGCGAGTCGTTCTCGGACGCGCTGGGCGCCGGCGGCCGGGGCGTCTCGCTGCCGGAGCACATGGAGCAGATCGAGCGCACCCTGCTGGCCGAGTCGCTGCGGCGCCGGCACGGCGACGTGGGCCAGGCGGCGAAGGACCTGGGCATCCCCAAGGCGACGCTGTACGACAAGCTCAAGCGGCAGGGGCTGGATGCGGCGCAGTTCCGGCGCGAGGAGTGA
>NZ_JBIQNC010000244.1:0-3193 GCF_044462705.1 Xenophilus sp. | reverse complement strand
AGCAGCGCGTCGATCAGCTCGCCGAGGATGCCGATCGCCGGCGCCTCGGTGCGCCGCTCCAGCGTCACCAGGGCGAAGCGCGCCACGCGGCGCAGCGCCGGGCGCATGTCCAGCTCGACCAGGTCCGGCGCCGCGGCGCGGATGGCCAGCAGCACCGCGTCGCTGTGCCGCGCCACGTCGACCAGGCTGGGCACCTCCTCGCACTGCAGGGTGACGCAGGCGGCCGGGTGCGCCTGCGGGCCGTAGGCCTCCACCAGCGCGCGCGCCACCTCGTCGCTCAACGGCGTGGAGGCGATCGGGTAGCGCTGCACCTGCTCGAAGCGCACGCCCCGGCGCAGCCGGGCCAGCGGATGGCCCGGCCGGCACATGAAGACGCCGCGCATCTCGCGCACCATCGCCAGGCGCAGGTCGGGCGCGGGCCGCATCGACAGCGCGTCCAGCACCAGCGCGTCCAGCGTGCGGGCGCGCAGCGCCTGCACGAGCTGCTCGGTGCTGCCGCGCGCCACCACCACCCGCACCCCCGGATGGCGCGTCGCCATGCGCAGCAGCAGCGGCGTCATCAGCATGGCGCCGGGGCCGGAGCCCATGCCGACGCGCAGCTCGCCGCCCTCGGCCTGGCGAAGCTGGCGGCCGCTGTCGCGCAGCTCGCCGGCATCGAGCACCAGGCGCTGCGCCCGCTGCAGCACCTCGTGCCCGAAGGGGGTGAGCTCGTTGCGGCGGCCGATGCGGTCGAACAGCGGCACGCCCAGTTCGTCCTCCAGCGCGCGGATGCTGCGGCTGAGCGCCGGCTGCGTCAGGTGCAGCGCCTGCGCCGACTTGTTGAAGGAGCCGGTCTGGGCGAGCGAGATCAGGTGCCGGAGCTGGACCAGGGTCATGGGCGGCAGGCCGGAAAAAGCTGCATTCGACTCATGCTAAATCAAAGAACAATGCATTGGACCTTGCATCCGGCGGCTCCTAGGATGCGCCCGCAGCCCGGCTCCGGGCCGCGTTTTTCCCGAAGCAAAGACACAGGAGACGACACCATGATGAAGCACCTGCTGCGGCCCCTGCGCATCGCAGTCCTCGGCGCCGGCCTGCTGGCGGCGGCCGGCCTGGCCCTGGCGCAGGGCTATCCGGCCAAGGCGGTCACGCTGATGGTCCCGTACCCGGCGGGCGGCCCCTCCGACGCCATGGCGCGCATCTTCGCGACGCCGCTGGGCAAGGCGCTGGGGCAGACGGTGATCGTGGACAACCTCGGCGGCGTGAGCGGCGCCCTGGCCGCGCAGAAGGTGCTGGCGGCGCCGGCCGACGGCCACTACATCTTCCAGGGCTCGCCCAACGAAGTGATCCTGGCGCCGCTGGCCAACGCGGCCGTGAAGCTCAAGGCCGAGGATTTCCGCCTGGTGCACCCGATCACCGACGCGGTGATGGTCTTCCTCACCCGCAAGGATCTGCCGGTCAACAGCGTCGACGAGCTGATCGCGCTGGCGCGCAAGTCGGGCGACAAGCCGCTGACCTACGGCAGCGTCGGCATCGGCTCGCTCTACCACCTGATCCTGGAAGACGTGCAGCAGCGCACGGGCACGAAGATGCTGCATGCGCCCTACAAGGGCAATGCGCCGCTGCTGAACGACCTGGCCGGCGGCAGCGTCGATTTCGCGGTGCTGGTCTACAGCGCGGCGATGGGCGCGATGGCCGAGCAGGGCCGGATCAAGGTGATCGGCCAGCTCGGTGCGCAGCGCTCCGAGTTGCTGAAGAACGTGCCCGCGGTCAGCGAGGGCAAGGAGTTGAAAGACTTCTCGTACAAGATCTGGGCTGGCTTCATGGTTCCGAAGAACACGCCCGAGGCCGTCGTGCAGCGCCTGCACCAGGCCATCGGCACGACGCTCAAGGACCCGGAGGTGCGCGCGCAGCTCGCGGCGCAGACCTCGCTGGCAGCGCCGCCGATGACGCTGGCCGAGTCGGCAGCGTTCTACGATGGCGAGATCGCCCGCTACCGCGCCATCGCGAAATCCGTCAACCTGCAGCCCCAATGAGGACCCTGCCATGAACCCCCTGCTGGAAGACCTGCGGCGCGAGGCGGCGCCCTTCGTCGACATCCGCCGCGACATCCACCGCCATCCGGAGCTGGCCTTCGGCGAGCACCGCACCGCGGCGCTGGTGGCCGAGAAGCTGCGGGCCTGGGGCTACGAGGTGGAGACCGGCCTGGGCGGCACCGGCCTGGTCGGCCGGCTGGTGCGCGGCGGCGGCCGGCGGCGCCTGGGTCTGCGCGCCGACATGGACGCGCTGCCGATCGAGGAGGCCACCGGCCTGCCCTACGCGAGCTGCCACCACGGCGTGATGCACGCCTGCGGCCACGATGGCCACACCGCCATGCTGCTGGCCGCGGCGCACCACCTGGCCGCGCGCGGGCGCTTCGACGGCACGCTGCACCTGATCTTCCAGCCGGCCGAGGAAGGCGGCGGCGGCGCCGTGCGCATGATCGACGACGGCCTGTTCGACAAGTACCCCTGCGACGCCGTGTTCGCCATGCACAACATGCCCGGACTGGCGCAAGGCCGCTTCGCGCTGCGCGACGGCCCGACCATGGCCTCGTCGGACTACGCGACGGTGACGGTCGCCGGCATCGGCGGCCACGGCGCGATACCGCACCGCGCCGCCGACCCGGTGGTGGCGGCCGCCAGCATCGTGATGGCGCTGCAGACGGTGGTGTCGCGCAACGTCGATCCGCTGCACACGGCGGTGGTGACGGTGGGCGCCCTGCATGCCGGCCAGGCCAACAACGTGATCCCGGCCGCCGCCACGCTGGAGATCAGCGTGCGCGCGCTCGACCGCGAGGTGCGCGCGCTGCTGGAGCAGCGCATCAAGGCCATCGTCGCCGCGCAGGCCGAGAGCTTCGGCTGCAGCGCGCAGGTCGACTGGCGCAAGGGCTACGCGGTGCTGGTCAACACGCCGGAGGAGACCGACTTCGCGCGCCAGGTGGCGCTCGACCTGGTGGGCGCCGAGCGCGTCACGCTGCAGGCGCCGCCGCTCACCGGCAGCGAGGACTTCGCCTTCATGCTGGAGAAGGTGCCCGGCAGCTACCTGCTGATCGGCAACGGTGACGGCGACAGCGCGGGTGCCTGCATGGTGCACAACCCGGGCTACGACTTCAACGACGACAACGTCGCGCTGGGCGCCGCCTACTGGGTGCTGCTGGCGGAGCGCTTCCTGG
>NZ_JBIQNC010000243.1:0-6524 GCF_044462705.1 Xenophilus sp. | reverse complement strand
TCGAAGCCTTCGTCGCTGCGCGCGATGCGGTCGCGCTCGTTGAAGCCGTACTGCTCGGCGATGAAGCGGTCCAGCGAGTCCGCCAGCATGCGGCGGTCTTCGGTGTGTTCGAAGTTCACGGTGCGCTCCTCGTCACAGGCCCAGGATCATCTTGGAGATGATGTTCTTCTGGATTTCGTTCGAGCCGCCGAAGATCGACAGCTTGCGGTTGTTGAAGTACTGCGAGGCCAGCGGCGCCGCCTCGGCCGGGCCGACGGGCGGCTCGCCGTAGCCCTCGTGCAGCGCGGCCTCGATGAAGGGCTGCGCATAGGGGCCCATCGCGCGGCGCGCCAGCGAGGAGAGTTCCTGCCGGATCTCGGTGCCGCGGATCTTGAGCATGGAGCTTTCCGCGCCCGGCACGCCGCCGCCCGCCACGGCGGCGATCACGCGCAGGTTGGTGGTCTTCATGTTCTCCAGGTCGATCTCCACCTTGGCCAGCCGGGCCGCGAAGAGCGGGTCTTCGGTCAGCGGCCGGCCGTTACGCTGCACCCTGGCGGCGATGCGCTTGAGCTTTTCCAGCGCCGCGACGGAAAAACCCACGCCCGCGATGTTGGTGCGCTCGTAGGTCAGCAGGTACTTGGCATAGGTCCAGCCCTTGTCCTGCTCGCCCACCAGGTTGGCGGCCGGCACGCGCACGTCGGTGAAGAACACCTCGTTGACCTCGTGTTCGCCGTCCAGCGTGATGATGGGCCGCACCTCGACGCCGGGCGAGTCCATGTCCACCAGCAGGAAGCTGATGCCCGCCTGGGCCTTGGCCTCCTTGTTGGTGCGCACCAGGCAGAAGATCATGTTGGCGTGGTGGCCCAGCGTGGTCCAGGTCTTCTGGCCGTTGACGACGTAGTGATCGCCGTCGAGCACCGCGGTGGTCTTGACCGACGCCAGATCGGACCCGGAGCCCGGTTCCGAATAGCCCTGGCACCACCAGTCCTCGCCGTTCAGGATGCGCGGCAGCCAGTGCTGCTTCTGCGCCTCGCTGCCGTACTTGATGAGCACCGGCCCCAGCATGTTGACGCCGAAGGGCACGATGCGCGGCGCACCGGCCAGGGCGCACTCGTTCTCGAAGATGAACTTCTGCACGGCGCCCCAGCCCGGGCCGCCGTACTGCTTCGGCCAGTGGTTCGCCAGCCAGCCGCGTTCGTTCAGGATCGCGTGCCACTCGGCCATGTCCTCGCGCGTGAGGCGCAGGCCGTTCTTCACCTTGTTCGACAGCCGCTCGGGTAGCTTGTCGCGCAGGAACTGCAAGACTTCGCCGCGGAAGGCTTCCTCTTCGGGTGTGAAGTTCAGGTCCATGACGGGCTCCTTCTTCAGAAGATCTCGAACAGGCCGGCTGCGCCCATGCCGCCGGCGATGCACATCGTCACCACGCCCCACTTGGCCTTGCGGCGGCGGCCTTCGAGCAGGATGTGGCCCGCCAGGCGCGCGCCCGTCATGCCGAAGGGGTGGCCGATGGAGATGGCGCCGCCGTCGACGTTCAGGCGCTCTTCGGGAATGCCCAGCTTCTGCTGGCAGTAGATGGACTGCGAGGCGAAGGCCTCGTTGAGTTCCCACAGGTCGATGTCCTCGACCTTCAGGCCGAAGCGCTCCAGCAGCTTGGGCACGGCGAAGACGGGGCCGATGCCCATTTCGTCCGGCTCGCAGCCGCCCACCGCCAGGCCGCGGAAGGCGCCCAGGGCTTGCAGGCCCAGGCGCTCGGCCTCCTTGGCTTCCATCAGCACGCAGGCGCTGGCACCGTCCGACAGCTGCGAGGCGTTGCCCGCGGTGACGAACTTGTCGGCGCCCTTCACCGGCGCCAGCTTGGCCAGCGACTCGTAGGTGGTGCCGGGGCGGTTGCAGGTGTCACGGTCGACCGTCACCTGCTTCTTGCTGACCTCGCCGGTCTCCTTGTTCGTCACCGCCATGACGGTGGTCACGGGCACGATCTCGTCCTTGTAGCGGCCGGCTTCCTGCGCCTCGGCGGTCTTGCGCTGGCTCTCGACCGAGAAGCGGTCCTGCGCCTCGCGGCCGATGCCATAGCGCTCGGCCACCACGTCGGCGGTGTCGATCATCTCCATGTACAGCTGCGGCTTGTGCTCCACGATCCACGGGTCCATGCCGGAGTTGCCGTCCTCGCGGGTGCGGATGCCGGAGATGCTTTCCACGCCGCCGGCGATCATGGCCGGCGCGCCGTCCACCACGATGCGGCCCGCCGCGATGGCGATGGCCTGCAGGCCCGAGGCGCAGAAGCGGTTGACGGTGGTGCCGGCGATGGACAGCGGCAGTTCGGAGCGGATCACCGTCTGGCGCGCGATGTTGCGTCCGGTGATGCCCTCGGGGTAGCCGCAGCCGAGGATGGCGTCCTCGATCAGCGCCGGATCGATGCCCGAACGCTCGACCGCGGCGCGCACCGCGAAGCTGGCCAGCGTCGGGCCGGGAGTGATGTTGAGTTCGCCGCGGTGCGACTTGGTCAGCGGCGTGCGGGCGGTGGAAACGATGACGGCCTGGCGCATGGACTTTCTCCTTGAGGAAGATTCGGGTTGAGCACCGCCCTCCCCGAGCGTCGGGGATGCAGTGCGGATTGGGTTGGATTCATACGGACGCGCGTTCAACCCCCACGATCCGTTCACGCTGAGCCTGTCGAAGCGCTGCGCGGGGCTTCGACAAGCTCAGCCCGAACGGTGGTTGTCGATCGAACGCAAATCCGACTCAGCCCTTGGGCTGGTTGAGACTAGAGAAGTCCCTGCCTTCGGCGACGAGCTTTTCCAGCAGCGGCGCCGGCTTCCAGAACAGCGGGTCTTCCTTGGCGAAGGCGCGGATGTCTTCCAGGATCTTCGGCAGGCCCACCGTGTCGGCATACTTCATCGGGCCGCCGCGGTGCCGCGGGAAGCCGTAGCCGTAGAGGAAGGTCACGTCCACGTCCAGCGGCCGCAGCGCGATACCCTCTTCCACCACCTTGGCGCCCTCGTTGACCATCGCGGCCATGTAGCGGCGCATGATCTCCTCGGCGGTGAATTGGCGCGGCGTGATGCCCTTCTTCTGCCGTTCGGCATCGACGATGGCGAGCACCTCGGGGTCGGGCTGGCCGATGCGGGCGCCCTCGGGGTACAGGTAGAAGCCGCGGCCCGTCTTCTGACCGAACCAGCCGCGCTCGCACACGCGGTCGGCCACCTCGACGTAGCGCGCCTTCGGGTCACGGGTGGCGGCGCGGCGCTTGCGCGTGGCCCAGCCGATGTCGCCGCCCGCGAGGTCGGTCACCTGGAACGGCCCCATCGGGTAGCCGAAGCCGCGCACCGCCTCGTCGATCTCGTAGGGGCTGGCGCCGTCTTCCATGATGTAGTCGGCCGCCTGCTTGTACACGGCCAGGATGCGGTTGCCGATGAAGCCGTCGCACACGCCGGCGCGCACCGGCACCTTCTTCATCTTCTTGGCGAGCGCGAAGGCGGTGGACACCACGTCGGCGCTGACCTTCGCCGGCACCACGATCTCCAGCAGCTTCATGATGTTGGCCGGGCTGAAGAAGTGCAGCCCGATCACGTCCTGCGGCCGCGAGGTGCTGGCGGCGATGGCGTCGATGTCCAGGTAGGAGGTGTTGGTGGCCAGCACGGCGCCGGCCTTGCACACGCGGTCCAGCTCCTTGAACACGGCCTTCTTGACCTCGATGTCCTCGAACACGGCCTCGATGACCAGGTCCACGTCCGCGAGCGCGGCGTAGTCGGTGGCGCCGGTGTAGCGGGCCATCACGGCGGCCTTGGCCTCGGGCGTCATGCGGCCCTTCTTGATCAGGCCGTCGTAGACCTTCTCGACGTTGGCGCGGCCGCGCTCGATGGAAGGCTGGTCGCGCTCGACCATCACCACCGGCAGGCCCGCATCCAGCGCCGAGACGGCGATGCCCGCGCCCATGGTGCCGCCGCCGACGATGCCGACGCTGTTCAGCGCACGCGGCTGCGCCGCCTTGGCTTCGGGCACCTTCGCCACTTCGCGCTCGGCGAAGAAGGCGTGGATCAGGCCGGCGCGCTGCGGGCTGTCGATGCAGGCGAGAAAGGCCTCGCGCTCCAGCTTCACGGCCTCCTCGAAGGGCTTGTCCAGCGTGTTCTGCACGGCCTCGACGATCTTCATCGGCGAGAACAGACCGCGCGACTTCTTCGCGGTGTCGGCCTTGGCGGCATCGATGGCGGCCTGCGCGGCGGCGCGGTCGGCCAGGCCCTGCGCGTCGCGGGTGCGGCGCACGCCGGCGCCCTGGGCCAGCAGTTCGTTCGCGTAGGCCAGGCCGGCGGCCTGGGCGTCTTCGCCGTCGGCGATGCGGTCCACCAGGCCCAGCGACAACGCCTCCTTGGCCTTGACGTGGCGGCCGCTGAGCATCAGGTCCAGCGCGGCCTGCGCGCCGGCCAGGCGCGGCGCGCGCACCGTGCCGCCGGCGCCGGGCATCAGGCCCAGCTGCACTTCCGGCAGGCCCAGCCTGGCGTCGGCCAGGGCCACGCGCCAGTGCGCGGCCAGCGCGATCTCCAGGCCGCCGCCGAGCGCGGCGCCGCGGATGGCGGCGACCACCGGCTTGGCGCAATCCTCGATGCGGTTGCACACCTCAGGCAGCGAGGGCGGCTGCGGCGCCTGGCCGAACTCGCGGATGTCGGCGCCGGCCACGAAGTTCGCGCCCTCGCCTGCGATCAGGATCGCCTTGACGCCGGCGTCCGCATCGGCCGCCTCCACCGCCTCCTTCAGCCCGCGGCGCACGGCCGAGGAGATGGCGTTGACGGGCGGGTTGTCGATGGTGATGCACAGCACCTCGCCGTGGCGGGCGCTGCGGATGACGGCGGCGGGCGCCGCGGCGGATTCGGTCATGGATATGTCTCCGGGCAGGGGATGGCCAGAACGGCCGGGGGCGATGCCGGGATTCTGGTCTGCCATGCACCACGCGACAATTGCGACCACGATTGACACACTGTCAAATACGATTTGACGATGGACCTGAACGCCCTGTCCCTGCTGGTCGAGATCATCGAGGCCGGCAACCTCAGCGAGGCCGCGCGCCGCCTGCGCATGAGCCGCGCCAACGTGAGCCACCGCCTGGGCCAGTTCGAGCGCTGCCTGGGCCAGCAGCTGCTGCGCCGCACCACGCGCCGCATCGAGCCCACCGAGATCGGCCTGCGCCTGTACCGGCACGGCTGCGCCATCCGCGACGAGCTGATGGCCGCGCGCGAGTCCGTCACCTCGCTCGGCCAGAGCCTGCAAGGCCGCGTGCGGCTCTCGGTGCCCAGCGGTTACGGGCAACTGGTCATGTCCGACTGGCTGATCGCCTTCAAGCGCAGCTACCCCGGCATCGTGCTGGATGTGATGTTCGAGAACCGCGTGGAGGACCTGATGCGCGAGGAGGTGGACATCGCGGTGCGCGTGATGTCCGAGCCGCCGCAGAACCTGGTGGCGCGCGACATGGGGCCGGTGCACTATGTCGCCTGCGCCAGCAGCGCCTGGGCGCGCGAGCACGGCATGCCGGTGGCGCTGCCGGACCTGCGCCACGTGCCGCTCATCACCTCGGCCGTGCACGGCCGGCAGCTGCGCGTGTCGGCCTACCTGGGCGGGGAACGGCACGAGGTGCTGCTGGAGCCGACGCTGATCTCCGAGAACTTCCTGTTCCTGCGCCAGTCCATCCTCGCCAGCCTGGGCGTGGGCATCGTGCCCGACTACGTGTTCGACGCCGAGCTGCGCGAGGGCGAGGTGATCGCCGCGCTGACCGAGTGGCGCCTCTCGATCTTCGGCACCCACATGTACATGCTCTACATGCCCGGACGGCACCGCACGCGGGCCATCACCACCTTCATCGACTTCATGCTGGCGCGCGCGCAGGAGGCGGGGCGGCGCGGGCAGTGAGGTCCTAGCCTGGAGACCATGCGATGAGCGAGAAGAAAAGGACGCCCCGGCCGCCGGCCGGCTCCTCCGCCGCCGGCGGGCCCGTGCTGCTGTCCGGCGGCAACCCGCAGATCCCCAAGGGCGAAGGCGACGGCCCCGTGCAGGCCTACATCGACGCCATGCCGGGCTGGAAGCGCGACCTCGGCCGCCGGCTCGACGCGCTGATCGTTCGGGCCGTGCCCGGCGTGCGCAAGGCGGTCAAGTGGAACTCGCCGCTGTACGGGGCCGGGGACCAGGGCTGGTTCCTCGGCATCCACTGCTTCGCGAAGTACGTCAAGGTGACCTTCTTCCGCGGCGCCTCGCTGCAGCCCCCGCCGCCGGGCGCGTCGAAGATGAAAGAGGTGCGCCACTTCGACATCCGTGAAGACGCGCCGCTCGACGAGGCGCAGTTCATGGACTGGGTGCAGCAGGCGAGCCGGCTGCCCGGCGAGCGCATGTGAGGGGCCGGGGCTGCTGGCAAGCGATCATGACTGGCCGTCAAAAACTCACATTCAGATTGACCCCACCCGTGACCCTGCCCGTGCGATACCCCTCGGGCTTCCACACCGGCGCGCCGACGAACACGTCGTAGCTCAGGCGCTTGAAGGCGCCGCGCACGCCGATCACGG
>NZ_JBIQNC010000242.1:0-6575 GCF_044462705.1 Xenophilus sp. | reverse complement strand
CTCAAGGAAAGCTACGTCGCCGATGCGGCGCTGTTCGACTCGCGCACGCAGAAGGCGTGGCTGGCGATCGGCGCAGCGATGCTGGCGTGCTTCCCCTTCGTCGCCAGCGACTACTGGCTGTACCTCGCCTGCCTGGTCGCCATCAACATCGCCAGCAGCACGGGGCTGAACATCCTCACCGGCTACACCGGCCTCGTCAGCCTGGGCCAGGCGGCCTTCATGGGCCTGGGCGCGTACACCGTCGCCATCCTGCAGATCCGCTTCGGCACGCCCTTCCTGCTCAACATCGCGGCCGGCGGCGTGGTGGCGATGCTGGGCGGCATCGTGGTCGGGCTGCCCTCGCTGCGCGTGAAGGGGCTGTACCTGGCCATCGCCACCATCGCCGCCTCGTTCATCGCGCACTTCCTGTTCGCCAACCTGGCGCTCACCGGCGGCACCACGGGCCTGTCGCTGCCGCCGGCCTCGCTGTTCGGCACGGCGCTGGACACCTCCTTTCGCCTGTACTGGCTGATCGTGCCGGTGACGATCCTCATGCTGCTGGGCGCAGCCAACCTGTTCCGCACGCGCGTGGGCCGCGCCTTCATCGCCATCCGCGACCGCGACATCTCGGCCGAGGTGCTGGGCATCCCGCTCTTGCGCTACAAGCTGCTGTCCTTCGGCCTCTCGTCCTTCTACGCCGGCGTGGCGGGCGGGCTGTGGGCCTACTTCTTCCGCGTGGTCACGCCCGAGAGCTTCCCGCTGCTCATGTCCATCTTCTTCCTGGCCGCCATCATCGTCGGCGGCATGGGCACCATCCTCGGCGGCATCCTGGGCGCGGTGTTCATGACGCTGGTGCCCGAGGTGCTCAAGCTGGTGTTCGAGCTGCTGCCGGGCGGGCACGAGATGACGGTCTTCCTCTCGCCGGTGCGCACGGTCGTGTTCGGCCTGCTCATCGTGGGTTTTCTGGTGTTCGAGCCGCACGGGCTCGCCGAGGTGTGGCGGCGCATCCGCCGCTTCTTTCATTTGTGGCCCTTCAGGAACTGACCAAGGAGACAGACCATGCGTGAGACACAGCTTCCCGCTTCCCTTCGCCGCCGCAGCCTCGTGCTGGCGGGCGGCGCCGCCCTGGCCGCCGGCGGCCTGCCGCTGGCGGCGCAGGCCCAGGCCGAGGACATCGTGATCGGCGGCTCGATCCCGATGACCGGCGTGTTCGCCTTCGCCGGCATCGGCATCAACGCCGGCATCGCCGACTACGTGAAGATCGCCAACGACGCCGGCGGCATCAAGGGCCGCAAGCTGCGCTACGTGCCGGAAGACACGGGCTACAAGGTCGACGTGTCGGTGGCCGCCTTCAAGAAGATCACCAGCCAGAACAAGGTCAACCTCTACTACGGCGACTCGACCGGCTTTTCCAAGACCATCAACCCGGAGCTGGACCGCAGCGGCCAGATCCTGATGGCAGGTGCCTCCTTCGCCACCGAGCTGAACAACCCGCAGAAGTACCCGCACCAGTTCCTGGTGGGGCCCGACTACACCGAGATGTTCGGCATCCTGCTCAAGCACATCGCCAAGGAGAAGCCGGGCGCCAAGGTGGCCTTCGTGTACTCCGACTCGGAATTCGGCCGCGACCCGATCGAGGCGAGCGAGGCGGCGGCCAAGAAGTTGGGCCTGTCGGTGCCCATCAAGATCATGACGCCGCCGGGCAGCGTGGACGTCTCGACCGAGGTCATCAAGCTGCGCCGCGCCGCGCCCGACTACACCATCTTCCACGGCTACGTGCTGGCGCCGATCCCCGAGTTCATCCAGCAGGGCAAGCAGCAGGGCATGACCAGCAAGTGGATGGGCACCTTCTGGACGATGGACAGCTCCACCGTCATGAAGATGGGCGAGGCCGGCGACGGCTTCATGGGCGTGATGCCCTTCCGCTACTACTACGACACCGAGAAGGCGCCGATGCTGGAGAAGATCCGCGCGATGCGCCCGGAGTACCAGAGCACGGCCTACATCCAGGGCTTCCTCACCGCCATGCTGTTCACCGAAGCCGCGAAGCGCACGCTGGACGCCGGCAAGCCGCTGGACGGCAAGAACCTGAAGGCGGCGCTCAACAGCATCAAGGACTTCGACACCGGCGGGCTGATCGGCGTGCCGATCACCATTTCGGGCAACTCGATCCCCGTGGGCCGCGTCTACAAGGCCGACATGAAGGCGCAGAAGATGGTCGCCGCCTCCGACTGGATCAAGCTCTGAACGCATGAGTGCCGCGGCCGGCCCGATCCTCGAAGTCAACAACATCGAGGTGGTCTACAACAAGGCGGTGCAGGTGCTGCGCGGCCTGTCGCTGGCCGTGCCGCGCGGGCGCATCGTGGCGCTTTTGGGCAGCAACGGGGCGGGCAAGTCCACCGCGCTCAAGGCGATCACCGGCCTGCTGCCGCTGGAAGACGGCGAACTGCAGGCCGGGCAGATCCGCTTCGACGGCGAGCCGACTGGGCGCGTGCCGCCGCAGGCGCTGGTGCGCCGCGGCCTGGCGCACGTCATGGAAGGCCGCCGCGTGTTCGAGGACCTGACGGTGGAGGAGAACCTGGTCGCCGCCACCTACGCGCTCACCGGCCGCAAGCCGCTGCCGCGCGACTTCGATGCGGTGTACGGCTACTTCCCGCGGCTGCACGAGCGGCGCAAGGGGCTGGCCGGCTACCTCTCGGGCGGCGAGCAGCAGATGCTGGCCATCGGCCGCGCGCTGGTGGCCGAGCCGCTCTTGATGCTGCTGGACGAGCCCTCGTTGGGCCTGTCGCCCAAGCTGGTGGAGGAGATCTTCGCCATCGTCGCGCGCATCAACGCCGAGCGCGGCGTCTCGATGCTGCTGGTGGAGCAGAACGCCAGCATCGCGCTGGCGGTGGCCGATGCCGGCTACATCATGGAGAACGGCAAGATCGTGATCGACGGCAGCGCCGAGCGCCTGGCCGCCGATCCGGATGTGCGCGAGTTCTACCTGGGCGTGGGCGGCAGCGGCGAGGCCCGCAGCTTCAAGGACCTGAAACACTACAAGCGGCGCAAGCGATGGCTGTCGTGACGCTTCCTGAAAAAACGCTGCCGCAGATGCTGCGCGAGCAGGCCGCGCAGCAGGCTGAGCGCATCGCCATCCGCCAGAAGGATTTCGGCATCTGGCAGCCGCTCACCTGGGCCGGCTACCTCAAGCGCGCGAGTCACGTGGGACTGGGCCTGGCCGCGCTGGGACTGGAGCGCGGCGGCCACCTCGGCGTGATCTCCGAGAACCGCGTCGAATGGGTGCTGGCGCAGATGGGTGCCGGCCTGGTCGGCGCGGTGACGGTGGGCGTGTACCCCACCAGCCCGAGCAACGAGGTGGCCTACGTGGTCGGCCATGCCGACGTGGAGGTCGTCGTCTGCGAGGACCAGGAACAGGCCGACAAGGTGCTCGACGCCCTGCCCTCGCTGCCCCGGCTGCGCCACATCGTCGTGGTCGAGACCAAGGGCCTGGCGAGCTACGCGCCCGAGGCGCGCAGGATCATCCGCACTTTCGCCGAGGTCGAGCAGGCCGGCGCCGCGCTGCATGCGCGCGAGGGCGATGCGCGCATCGACGCCGCCCTGGCCGCGCAGGCGATGGACGACGTCGGCCTGATGATCTACACCTCGGGCTCCACCGGCGCGCCCAAGGGCGCCATGATCTCGTGGCGCAACATCCGCGGCATGGTGCCCGGCGTGGTGGAGCGCCTGGGGCTGGACGGCGACACGACGCACCTGTCGTACCTGCCGCTGTGCCACGTGGCCGAGCAGATGCTCACCACCTTCATCCCGCTGTACCTGGGCTCGCAGGTCAACTTCGGCGAATCGATCCGCACCGTGCAGGAAGACCTGCGCGAGGTCGCGCCCAGCATGTTCCTCGGCGTGCCGCGCATCTGGGAGAAGCTGCACGCCGGCATCCACATCAAGATGCAGGAGGCGGGCCGGCTGCAGCGCGCGCTGTTCGACCGCGCCGTCGCCGCCTGCGCGCCGCTGGCCGAGAAGCCGCGCGCGCAGTGGACGCTGGCCGAGCGCCTGCGCTTCGCCCTCGCCTACTGGACGGTGCTGCGCGCGCTGCAGAACTTCATCGGCCTGCGCGAGGCGAAAGTCGCGCTGACCGGCGCTGCGCCGATCCCGCCCGACGTGGTGCGCTTCTTCCGCACCCTCGGCGTGCCGCTGGTGGAGGTGTACGGCCTCACGGAATCCACCGGCATGGTCACCGGCCACGCGCTTCACGACGTGAAGGTGGGCACGGTCGGCACGCCCGTGGCGGGCGTGGAGCACCGCATTGCGGACAGCGGCGAGCTGCAGATCCGCGGCGAGATGGTGTTCGCCGGCTACTACAAGAACCCCGAAGCCACCGCCGCCGCCGTGCAGGACGGCTGGCTGCACACCGGCGACGTGGTGGCCGCCACGCCCGAGGGCCACCTGCGCATCGTCGACCGCCTGAAGGACATCATGATCACCGCCGGCGGCAAGAACCTCACGCCCTCGGAGATCGAGAACACGATGAAGGCCAGCCCCTTCGTCAAGGAATGCATCGTGATCGCGGAGGGACGCAAGTTCGTCTCCGCGCTGGTGCAGATCGACTACGAGACGGTGGGCAAGTGGGCCGAGGCGCAGCGCCTGGCGTTCACGCACTTCCGCTCGCTGGTGGAGCTGCCGCAGGTGCACGAGATGGTGCAGGCCGAGATCGACAAGGGCAACGCGCGCCTGGCCCAGGTGGCGCAGGTGCGGCGCATCCACCTGCTGACCAAGGAGCTGGACCACGACGACGGCGAGGTGACGGCCACCATGAAGGTGCGGCGCGCCAGCATCTACAAGACCTACGCAGCGGAGATCGAGGCGCTCTACCGGGCTTGACCTGCGCCAGAATGGGCGGACCGCAACATCCGATGGAGTCCGCATGCTGTCCCGCCGCCGCTTCGCCTTCGCCGCCTCGGTCCTCGCCCTGGGCCTGTCTCTCGCGGCCCCCGCCCATGCCGGCGCGCGGCTGGACCGCATCCTCGACACCAAGGTCATCCGCGTGGGCACGCCGGGCGACTACCGGCCCTTCGCCATCAAGACCGACACCGGCTACAGCGGCCATGACGTCGATCTGATCGAGCGCATGGCGAAGGAGCTGGGTGCGCGCATCGAATGGGTGCCCACCAGTTGGCCCAACCTGCTCAAGGACATCCAGGCGGACAGGTTCGACATCGCCGTGGGCGGCATCACCCGCAACGTCGCCCGCATGCGCGTGGTGGCCATGCTGCCGGGCTACGCGCCCTTCGGCAAGGTGGCGCTGGTGCGCGCCGCCGACAAGGCAAAGTTCACCACGCCCGAATCGCTCAACCAGAGCGGCGTGCGGGTCATCAAGAACCCGGGCGGCACCAACGAGGCCTTCGTGCTGGAGCGCCTGAAGGCGGCCCAGGTGAGCACGCACGAGAAGAACGCGGAGATCCCGGCGCTGATCGCCGAGGGCAAGGGCGACGTGATGATCACCGAGACCTACGAGGCCCTGCACTACGCCAGGGCCGATCCGCGCCTGGCGGCCGCCTTCGTCGACGCGCCGCTCACGCCCAAGAACTACCTGGGCTTCATGCTGCCGGCCGACGATGCCGACTATCTGCGGGTGATGAACTTCGTGTGGGAGCTGCTGGACAGCCGCGGCGCCGTCAAGCAGGCCGCAGACCAGTGGCTGAAGTGAAGGCCGCCCGGCGCCGGGCGCCTGTCATTCCCGGCCCGTGACGGGCCGGGCGCGCACGTCGGTCACGTCCTTGTCGTTCGCGCCGCGCGCCCGCGCCGATGCCACGTCCGCCGCCGACGGCGCGTCCTGGCGGGCGGCCGCGCTACGGAAACGCTCGAAGCCGGCGCGCGGGTCGAAGCGCTGGCCGAACATCACCGACCAGGGCGTCACCGGCCTGCCGGTGAGCCGCGCCCAGGCGAGGCGGGCCATCCACACGGCCAGCAGCAGCAGCGCCGCCACCGCCAGGCTGGCCGCGAAGAGCAGCCCCATCAGGAACAGGAAGACCCGGAGGACGAAGTTGAGCATGCCCATTAGGCAGCCACCCCGGCCTCAGGTTCCCTGGACTTCTCGAAGCCGAAGCTGCCGGGCGAGCGCACCGGGTCGCTGGTCACGCGCACCGTGTCCTTGGGGCCGAAGGCGCCTTCGAGCAGCAGCTTCGAGAGCGGGTTCTCGATGCGCTGCTGGATGGCGCGCTTGAGCGGCCGGGCGCCGAACACCGGATCGAAGCCGACCTTGGCGATCTCCGCCAGCGCGTTGGGCGCCACCTCCAGCCCGATGTCGAGCTTGGCCAGCCGCTGCTCCAGCACCTTGAGCTGGATGCGCGCGATGGACTCGATGTGCTTCGCGTCGAGCGCGTGGAACACCACCGTCTCGTCGATGCGGTTGAGGAACTCGGGGCGGAAGTGGGTCTTCAGTTCGTCCCACACCGCTTCCTTGATCTCTTCCGCCGGCCGGCCCACCATCGCCTGGATGATCGGCGAGCCGATGTTGCTGGTCATGACGATCACGGTGTTCTTGAAGTCCACCGTGCGGCCCTGGCCGTCGGTCAGGCGGCCGTCGTCCAGCACCTGCA
>NZ_JBIQNC010000241.1:0-6651 GCF_044462705.1 Xenophilus sp. | reverse complement strand
GAATACTTCTTCCTGAAAATCAAGGCTGCCTTCCCCGGGAAAGCGCGATGAACCTGGAAAAAGCCCCGTGGTCGCTTTCCACCCTACGGCGCGGAGCGGGATCCGGCAGCGATAGGGATGGCCACTCTCACGAGTTCAGCGCGGGGTGCAACAGGGGCCGATGGTGGAAAAGGATCCCGTAGCGCCAGCCGGCGCCGATCCGGAGGGTGGGCAACGGTGCAGCCTTGCCCACCGCAAGCCCTGCCGGCCAAACCATTGCCCCGTTCCCCTACCTGACGCCGGGTCGTCCACGCGCTCGAGTAGCAGGCACGTTATGCACGCCCCTCACTTCGGTGCGGCGCGCTTCCTGCCCTTGGCACCCGTTGCCTTCGTGGAGGTACCCGGCTTGCCGTAGCGCGGGCGCTTGCCACCCTTGCGCCTGGCGGGCGTGCCGATGGCGGGGCCGCTGATGCTCAGCTGCAGCCCTGCGCAGCGTTCCACCAGCTTGCTCATCCAGGCGGACTGCTTTGCAACGAATTCGTCCAGCGGCATTTCACCGGCCTGGACCATGTCCAGTGCCTGCTCCCAGATCGCTGTGGTGCCCGGATCGGCGATCGGCCGCGGCACGGCGTCGATCAGGCTGAACGCGGCGGGTGTAGCCGCCAGCGCCTTGCCTTGGCGGGTCAGATAGCCACGCTCGAGCAGGCCCTGAATGATCCCGGCGCGCGTCGCTTCGGTGCCGATGCCGGTCGTGTCCTTGAGTTTCTGCTTGAGGCGCGGATCTTCGACCAGGCGGGCGACGTTCTTCATCGCCTGGATCAGGTCGCCTTCGGTGTAGGGCTTGGGCGGCTGGGTGAACTGATCCTTGAGGGCTACCGCCGGCACATTGCAAGTCTGCCCGCGAACGAGCCTCGGCAGCACCTGGGCAGTAGGCGCCGGGCGCGGGCCGGCCGCAGCCAGCGCCTCGGGCAGCGCGCGTTTCCAGCCCGACTCGACCACCTGCTTGCCTACTGCCCGCAGTGCGTGGCCGGCGCAGTCCAGCTCGGCCTGAGTCCGGTCGTACTCGTGCGGCGGGAGAAACTGCGCCAGGTAGCGTGCGCGGATCAACGTATAGACGGCGCGCTGCTTGCCGCTCAGGCGGGCCAGGGCCCCGGCCGCTGCGGTGGGAATGATGCCGTGGTGCGCGCCTACCTTGGCATCGTTCCAGGCGCGCGACTTGCGGCTGGGCAGCAGGTGCGGGCGCAAGGCGGCGAGCACCGGGTCCGCCTGTTCAAGCGCGGCAAGGATGGTGGGCGCTTCGCCATGCTGGCTGAGTGGCAGATAGCCACAGTCGCTGCGTGGATAGGTGATGAGCT
This sequence comes from Xenophilus sp., assembly GCF_044462705.1. Lineage (NCBI taxonomy): Bacteria > Pseudomonadati > Pseudomonadota > Betaproteobacteria > Burkholderiales > Comamonadaceae > Xenophilus > Xenophilus sp. The sequence goes on along the minus strand of NZ_JBIQNC010000241.1, from coordinate 5,317 downwards.
TGTACGTTTCGTAAAGCGCCTGGGCGGTATCGAGGGTTTCCTGCGCGCCCAGCCCGAGCTTTTTCGAACAAACCGATTGCAGCGTGCCCAGGTCGAAGGGCAGCGGCGCGGCCTCGCGCTGGCGTTCGGTCTTGATCTCCCTGACCTGTGCCAGAGCCGCCAAGCGCATGGCATCGGCAGCCTCTGCGGCGAGCGCCTGGTTCAGACAGCGGCCCTGATCGTCGCAGACCGCTTCGGGCGCGATCCAGTCGGCCTTGAAGGTTTCGCCGTCGGCTTGCAGCGTCGCCTCGATTCCCCAGAACGGCATCGGCACGAACGCGGCGATGGCGCGGTCACGATCGACCACCAGGCGCAGCGTGGGCGTTTGCACACGGCCAACCGTGAGCACGCCCTGGTAGCCGCTGCGGCGGCCGAGCAGGGTGAACAGCCGGCTCATGTTCATGCCGATCAACCAGTCGGCGCGCGAGCGTCCCAACGCCGCCTGATACAGGTTGAAGGTTTCGGCGCCGGGCTTCAGTGCGGCCAATGCCTTGCGGATCGAGGCCTCATCGAGCGCCGACAGCCACAGACGCTGAATCGGCCCGCGGTAGCGGCAGTGCTCGACCAGCTCCCGGGCAATCATTTCGCCTTCGCGGTCGGCATCGGTGGCGATCACCAGTTCGGCACATTCGCCGAGCAGGCGCTTCACCGCCTTGTACTGGCTTGCCGTCTTGCCCTTGATCTGCAGCTTCCAGCGCTGCGGCACGATTGGCAGGTCGGCCAGCGCCCAGCGTTTGTAGCGGCCGTCATAGGCGTCCGGCGGCGCCGTTTCGAGCAAGTGGCCGATGCACCAGGTCACGGTGACGTCACTACCGATCCAACAGCCCTCACCGCGGCGCCGCGCGCCGAGCACTTGGGCGATGTCCTTGGCCTGGGAGGGCTTTTCGCAGAGAAACAGACGCATGCTTGGCGGGCCGCAGGGATGACTGGCACAGCATGGCGGGCCCGTCGTGATCAGGCAATGTTTTTATGTATGGATATACAGCTTCTGCAGCGGCCATTACCCGCCGGCGGAAGCCTGGGGCACAGAAGTCGCGTCGTCGGCTGGACCGGAACGGCTTGGGGTTCACGCAGTCAGCTATAAGGACCGAAAACACACGAGGTGACCACCATGAACCGCCTGTACGACAAGAACGCACCGCAAAACGTCCACGGCTGGGAGCGTACCGCTTCGGTGGCCGGCGGTGTGATGCTGCTGGCCAAGGGCCTGCGCCGCGGCGGCCTGTTCGGCCTGGTGGAGCTGGCCCTGGGTGGCATGGCGCTGGCTCGCGGCGTAACCGGGCGTTGCGAGGCCAAGCGCATGTTGACTGAGCATGAGGCCAGTGGCGCTCGGCATGACCACAAGGGCCATTTCCCGCCGGAGCGCTACGCCCACATGCCGCTGGACTCGGAAGTGCACAGCCCGGATTTCCAGGACCCCGACGTGCAAATCCCCGACGCTACGCCGATGGGCCACGAGTCGCGCCGCGGCCCGGCGGTGTAACTACAGCGAATAGCTGGCCAGCTCGCGGGCGATCAGCAGGCGCTGGATCTCGCTGGAGCCCTCGTAGATCTGCGTGATGCGGGCGTCGCGGTAGTAGCGCTCGACCGGGTAGTCCTCCAGGTAGCCGTAGCCGCCATGGATCTGGATCGCCTGCGAGCAGACCTTCTCGGCCATCTCCGAAGCAAACAGCTTGGCCTGTGAGGCTTCGGAGAGGCAGGGCAGCCCCGCCGACTTGAGCCGCGCTGCATGCAGGATGAGCAGGCGCGCGGCGTTGAGCTGTGTCTGCATGTCGGCGAGCAGATTGGCGATGCTCTGGTGCTCGGCGATCGGCTTGCCGAACTGTACCCGGTCACGGGCATAGCGCAGGGCTGCTTCGAACGCCGCGCGGGCGATACCCAGTGCCTGCGCGCCGATGCCGATGCGCCCGCCCTCGAGGTTCGACAGGGCGATGGCCAGGCCCTTGCCGCGCTCGCCCAGCAGGTTCGCTTCGGGCACCCGGCAGTCGGTCAGCGCCAGGGCACAGGTGTCGGAGGCACGAATACCCATCTTGTGCTCGCTGCGTTCGACCACGAAGCCGGGCGTGTCGGTCGGCACCAGGAAGGCCGAAAGGCCCTTCTTGCCAAGGTCCGGATCGGTCACCGCGAACACGATCGCCAGCTTCGCGCGCTTGGCGTTGCTGCAGAACTGCTTGGCGCCGTTGAGCACCCAGTGGCCGTCCACCCGTTCGGCGCGGGTGCGCAGGTTGTGCGCTTCGGAGCCGGCCTGGGGTTCGGTCAGGGCAAAGCAGCCGATAGCGCGCCCGCTGGCCAGCTCGGCGAGCCACTCGTCCTTTTGCGCCTGGGAACCGTACTTGAGTACCGGGCCGCAACCCACGGAATTGTGGATGCTCATCAACGCGCCCACGGCACCATCGCCGGCGGAGATTTCCTCCACCGCCAGCGCATAGGCGACGTAGTCGACGTAGCTGCCGCCCCATTGTTCCGGGACGACCATGCCCAACAGGCCGAGCTCGCCCATCTGGGCGACCAGTGCGTCGTCGATCCAGCCGGCCTTTTCCCACGCCTGGGCGTGGGGAGCGATCTCGCGACGGGCGAAGTCGCGGGCCATGTCGCGGATCATGCGCTGGTCTTCGGTGAGTTCGAGGTCGTTCATCGCATGGTTCTCTTTATCGTTGTTCAGGCCGGGGCGGGCGGTCGATAACCGCCGCCCGCCGGCGTCAGGCCGTGGCGGTTCGCCGCGAGCGGGTGGCCGGCTTGAAGTCGGCGAAGAAGCTCTGAACCTGCTCGGCGGTGACTTCGGACAGTTGCGGCGGGTTCCAGCGTGGGCTCTTGTCCTTGTCGATGATCAGCGCGCGCACGCCTTCCATGATGTCGCCGCGGGCGAACCATTGCCGATCCAGATGCAGCTCCAGCGCAAAGCAGTCGGCCAGCGCCAGTTCGCGGCCGCGCCGGAGCATGGCGAGGGTGACGCTCATGGCCAGCGGCGAGCGGCTGTCGAGCACCTTGACGGTCTCCCGTGCCCAGTCCTCGAACTCGGGCCGCCGCTCGGCGGCCAGCGATGCGCGAATCGCCTGAACGTCGGCGTGCGCGAAGTGCTCGTCGATCGCCTGGCGCACCGCCTTGAGCTCGGAGCCCGGCAGATCTCGGGTGGCCAGCGACCCGACCAGGGTCTGGAGCGCTTCGCGGGGATGCACTGACCAGCTCATGCGGTCCAGGCAGCGGTCGAGTTCGGCGATCTGCTCATGGCTGATGCACCAGTCGGCCAGCCCCGTGTAGAGCGCATCGGCCGCACGAATCGGCAGGCCGGTCACACCCATGTAGGTGCCCAGCTCGCCGGGCAGACGCGAGAGGAAATAGCTGCCGCCGACGTCAGGGAAGTAGCCGATGCCGACCTCGGGCATGCCCATGCGCGCACGCTCGCTGATCACCCGCAGCGCCGCACCCTGGACCAGGCCCATGCCGCCACCGAGAACGAAGCCGTCCATCAGCGCCAGCAGGGGCTTGGGATAGGCATGGATGTACTGATCGAGCGCATATTCCTCCTCGAAAAAGGTCTCGTGCTCGGTATCGCCACGCTTGAAGCTGTCGTACAGCGAGCGGATGTCACCGCCGGCGCAGAACGCCTTCTCGCCGTTGGCGCGCAGCACCACGGCGTTAATCGACGGGTCGGCGGCCCAGGCGCGCAACTGCTCGTCGAGCAGGCGCACCATCTCCAGATTGACGGCGTTGAGCCCGGCGGGGCGGTTCAGCGTGAGGTGGCCGACGTGGTTGCGTACGGCTGCCAGCACGGGGCGTTCGGCTTCACTCATGGGGAGAATCCTTGCGGTACTGATTGATGATCGCGGAAAAATCCAGCGCGCCGTGCCCCCCGGCGCTGAAGGCCTGGTACAGCTGCTGCGCGACCGCGCCGAGCACGACCGGCTGGCGCGCCAGGCGTGCGGCCTCGGTGGCCAGGCCCAGGTCCTTGAGCATCAGGTCGGTGCCGAAGCCGCCGCTGTAGCCGCGCGAAGCGGGCGCGTTGTCCAGCACGCCGGGAAAGGGGTTGTAGGTGTCCGAACTCCAGCAGCGGCCGCTGGAGGTATTGATGACGCCGGCCAGGGTCTTGGCGTCCATGCCCAGCGCGACGCCCAGTGCCATCGCCTCGGCGACGCCGATCATGGAGATGCCCAGCAGCATGTTGTTGGCGACCTTGGCCACCTGGCCGTTGCCGGTATCGCCGCAATGGATGATGTTCTTCCCCATCGCCTCGAGGATCGGCCGGGCGCGCTCGAAGTGCTCACGGCTGCCGCCGACCATGAAGGTCAGGGTGCCGGCTGCGGCGCCGCCCGTGCCACCGGAGACCGGCGCATCGAGCATCGGGTTGCCGTGCTGGGCGGCCACGGCGGCGACGTCACGCGCGCTGTGCGGGTCGATGGTCGAGCTGTCGATCAGCAATACGCCGGGGCGCACGTTCTGGATCAGCCCGTCGTCGCCCAAATAGACGCTGCGCACATGGGGCGCTGCGGGCAGCATGGTGATGATGACGTCGGCGTTGCCGCGCGCGATGGCGGTCGGCGACTCGGCCGGCAGTGCTCCGGCCTGCGCCAGCGCCTCCATGACCTGGGTATTCAGATCGAACACGCTGAGCGTGTAGCCAGCCTTGAGCAGGTTGCGCGCCATTGGCGCGCCCATGTTGCCTAATCCAATGAATCCGATATGCATGGCTCGTTCCTTTTGCAGCCCATCCGAAAGCTACCGCGCCAGGCGCTGCGACGTTAAAATCCCCCACGAAAGCTCATTCACGACTTGTAAACTCCGCTTCCTCGGGCGATTTCGCCTGGCATAGCCGTCGCTCGCGACGCTTTCGAACGGCCTGTTGAATGTGGCTCAGCGGTTCTTGAAGTCCGGCTTGCGCTTTTCGGCGAACGCCGCCATGCCTTCCTTCTGGTCGGCCGTGGCGAACACCGCATGGAACACGCGACGCTCGAAGCGAATACCTTCGGCCAGCGTGGTCTCGAAGGCGCGGTTGACGCTTTCCTTGACCATCATGGTGGCCGGCAGCGATTTCTCGGCGATCACCCGGGCGGCCTTCAGGGTTTCCTCCAGCAGGCTGTCCTGCGGGAAGATCCGTGCCACCAGGCCGGCGCGCTCGGCTTCTTCGGCGTCCATCTGACGCCCGGTCAGGCACAGGTCCATGGCCTTGGCCTTGCCCACGGCGCGGGTCAGTCGCTGGGTGCCGCCGATGCCCGGCAGCACGCCGAGGTTGATCTCCGGCTGGCCGAAGCGGGCGTTGTCGGCGGCGAAGATCATGTCGCAC
>NZ_JBIQNC010000240.1:0-6665 GCF_044462705.1 Xenophilus sp. | reverse complement strand
GAGGGCTACCGCGTGGCGCTGGCCGCCGACGGCCTGCAGGCGCTGGAGCGGCTGCAGCAGGAGCGCCCGGCCGTGGTGCTGTCCGACATCGAGATGCCGCGCATGGACGGCTTCGACTTGGCGCGCAACATCCGCGCCGACGAGAAGCTGGCCGGCCTGCCGATCGTGATGATCACCTCGCGCATCGCCGAGAAGCACCGCGAGCATGCCAAGCAGCTGGGCGTGGACCACTACCTGGGCAAGCCCTACTCGGAAGAGGAGCTGCTGCGCCTGGTGCGCCTCTTCGCGGTGGCGCAGCCGGCCGAGGTGGCTTGAGCCGAGAAGGCCGCGCCTTTCGAGCCGGATCGCTCCCGACGCCCGCCACTGCCGTGGCGGGCGTTAGCTTTTGGGCCGCCTGCGCCGGGCGGGCGCGCCGCCGTCCTGCCGGCCGCGCACGGCCGCGTAGCGCGCCAGCGTCTGCTCGCGCGCCTGGGCATGGTCGACCAGCGGGCGCGGGTAGGTCTCGCCCAGCTGCACGCCGGCCGCCTCCAGCTCCAGCGGCGACGCCAGCCAGGGCGCATGGATCGCCGTGTCGGGCAGCCGCGCCAGTTCGGGCACGTAGCGGCGGATGAAGCGGCCCTGCGGGTCGAAGCGCTCGCTCTGCGTCACCGGGTTGAAGATGCGGAACCAGGGCTGCGCGTCGCAGCCCGTGGAGGCGGCCCACTGCCAGCCGCCGTTGTTCGACGCCAGCTCGAAGTCGTTGAGGTGGTTGGCGAAGTAGGCTTCGCCGCGCCGCCAGTCCAGCCCCAGGTCCTTGCTGAGGAAGCTGGCGGCCACCATGCGCAGCCGGTTGTGCATGTAGCCCGTCTCGTTGATCTGGCGCATCGCCGCGTCGACCAGCGGGTAGCCGGTGCGCCCCTCGCACCAGGCGGCGAAGAGGCCGTCGGCGTGCTTGCCGTGGTGCCAGGCGATGCGGTCGTACTCGGGGCGGAAGCTCCTGCCCTCGGCCAGGTCGGGCCGGTGCGCCAGCACCTGCATGTAGAACTCGCGCCAGATCAGCTCGGAAAGCCAGGTGGCGGCGCCCTGGTTGCCCTCCAGGCTCAGCCGGTGCGCCAGGCCCGCCGCCTCGCGGATCGACAGCGTGCCGAAGCGCAGGTGCACGCCCAGGTAGCTGGGGCCGCGCACGGCCGGGTAGTCGCGCGCCACGTGGTAGCGGTCGATGCGCTCGAAGAAGTCGGCCAGCATGCGCTGCGCGCCCTCGGTGCCGGGCGGCAGCTCCAGCGTGCCCAGGTTGGTCGGCGCGAAGCCCAGCGCGGCCAGCGAGGGCGGCGGCGCCCGGTGCGCGGCGGGAAGCGGGGCGAGCGCGTCGGCATGATGCGCGATCGGGTAGGGCCGCAGGTAGAAGTCGTTCAGCTTCGCCAGCCAGGCCCGCTTGTAGGGCGTGAAGACCGAGAAGGCCAGGCCCGTCCGGGTCTGCACCTCGTCCTGCTCGAACACGGCCTGGTCCTTGTGCAGGTGCAGGCGGACGCCGGCGTCGGCCAGCGTGCCGAGCGCTTGCGCATCGCGGGCCAGGGCAGCCGGCTCGTCGTCGCGGTTGGCGAACACGGCCTGCACCTCCAGCGCCCGGGCCAGGGCGGCGATCTCGTGGCCGGCCGCGCCGTGCCGCACGGCCAGGCCGCCGCCCATCGCCTCCAGCTGCTCGCCCAGCAGGCGCACCGACGCGTGGATGAACTCCACCCGCCGGTCCGAGCGCAGGCCGTCGGCGCGCGGCGCGCGGTCCTGCCCGGGCAGGGCGTCGAGGATGTCCGTGTCGAAGACGAAGGCGCAGAACACCTCGCGGCAGCTGCGCAGCGCGTGGTACAGCGCCGCATGGTCGTGCGCCCGCAGATCCCGCCGGAACCACACCAGCCCGCGAGGGTAGACCTTGTCCACGGCCAGTAAAATCGGCGGCATGGCCAGCGATTCTGCCCGGATCAACCTCACGCATCACTTCCTGATCGCGATGCCGGGCCTGCAGGACCAGTCCTTCAGCCGCAGCGTCGTCTACCTGTGCGAGCACAGCGAGCGCGGCGCCCTGGGCCTGATCATCAACAAGCCGGCCGACATCAAGCTCAGCGGCCTGTTCGAGAAGGTCGAGCTGCACCTGGACCGGCCCGACCTGAGCGACGCCCCCGTCTTCCACGGCGGCCCGGTGCAGACCGAGCGCGGCTTCGTGCTGCACGAGCCGGTGCGCCCCACCCCCGTGCCCGGGGGCGACGACGCCAGGAAGAGCGATGGCGAGGACGAGCCCACGGTCTACGCCTCCACCCTCATGATCCCCGGCGGGCTGGAGATGACCACCTCCAAGGACGTGCTGGAGGCCATGGCCACCGGCGCCGGCCCGCGCAAGGTGCTGGTCACGCTGGGCTACTCGGCGTGGGACGAGGGCCAGCTCGAATCCGAGATCGCCGAGAACAGCTGGCTCACCGTGATGGCCGATCCGGCCGTCATCTTCGACACGCCGGTGGAGCAGCGCTACGACAAGGCGCTGTCGCTGCTGGGGCTGGAGGCATGGAAGCTCTCGCCGGAGGCGGGGCACGCATGAGCGGTCCGGCAGCCTCCACCGCCGACGTCCCCGCGCGCTTCCAGTCCTTCCTCGCTTTCGACTTCGGTACCAGGCGCGTCGGCACGGCCACCGGCAACCGCCTGCTCAGGAGCGCCACGCCGCAGCCCACCATCGCCGCGCAGGGCGACGCGCGCTTCGCGCAGATCGAGGCGCGCATCCGCGAATGGCAGCCCGACGCGCTGGTCGTCGGCGTGCCCTTCCACCCCGACGGCGCCGAGCACGAGAACACCCGCGCCGCGCGCCGCTTCGCGCGGCAGCTGCACGGCCGCTTCGGCCTGCCGGTGTACGAGGTGGACGAGCGCTACAGCACCACCGAGGCGCTGGCCGGCGGCGCGAAGGACGCCGACGCCGCCTCCGCCTGCATCATCCTTGAACAGTTCCTGAGGACCCTGCCGTGAGCAATGAAACCCCCACGCTTCCCGCTTCGCGTGGTGCGCTGCCCCCCGAGGGGGCGCTTTCTCATCTTGGGGCGGCCCGGCGATGAAAACGACCACCCTGCCCGACGCCCAGGCGCTCTATGCGGCGCTGCTCGACGGCGTGAAGGGGCTGATGCGCCCCGCCACCCGCCTGGTGGGCATCACCTCCGGCGGCGCCTGGCTGGCCGAGCGCCTGCAGCGCGACCTGGGCCTGCCCGGCGAGGCCGGTGTCGTCTCCTCGGCCATGCACCGCGACGACTTCGCGCGGCGCGGCATGGCGGCCAGCGCGCAGACCGTGCTGCCCTTCGAGGTCGAGGGCGCCGACGTGCTGCTGCTGGACGACGTGCTCTACACCGGCCGCACCATCCGCGCCGTGCTCAACGAGCTGTTCGACTTCGGCCGCCCGGCCTGCGTGCGTCTGGCGGTGCTGGTCGACCGCGGCGGGCGCGAGCTGCCCGTGGCCGCCGACTTCGCCGCCGCGCACCTGGCGCTGCCCGAGACGCAACTGCTCGCCCTGGCGCGGGGCGACGACGGCAGCCTGCGCTTCACCCTGGAGGACCCACGCTGATGCTCGCCCGGCGCAATCCGCAGCTCAACCGCAACGGCGAGCTGATCCACCTGCTGTCCATCGAGGGCCTGCCCAAGGACATCCTCACCCACATCCTCGACACCGCCGCCAACTTCGTCAGCGTGAGCGACCGAGAGGTCAAGAAGGTGCCGCTCTTGCGCGGCAAGAGCGTGTTCAACCTGTTCTTCGAGAACAGCACGCGCACCCGCACCACCTTCGAGATCGCGGCCAAGCGCCTGTCGGCCGACGTCATCAACCTCGACATCTCGCGCAGCTCCACCGCCAAGGGCGAGACGCTGCTGGACACCATCGCCAACCTGAGCGCGATGGCGGCCGACCTGTTCGTGGTGCGGCACAGCGAGTCGGGCGCGCCCTACCTGATCGCGCAGCACGTGGCGCCGCACGTGCACGTCATCAACGCCGGCGACGGGCGGCATGCGCACCCCACGCAGGGGCTGCTCGACATGTACACCATCCGCCACTACAAGAAGGACTTCTCCAACCTCACTGTGGCGATCGTGGGCGACGTGCTGCACTCGCGCGTGGCCCGCTCCGACATCCACGCGCTGACCACGCTCGGCGCCGCCGAGGTGCGCGTGGTGGGGCCCCGCACGCTGGTGCCGGGCGACATGGCGCCGATGGGGGTGAAGGTCTTCCACTCGCTGGAAGAAGGCATCGAGGGCTGCGACGTGGTCATCATGCTGCGCCTGCAGAACGAGCGCATGAGCGGCGCGCTGCTCCCCTCCAGCCAGGAATACTTCAAGACCTACGGCCTCACGCCCGAGAAGCTGCGGCGCGCCAAGCCCGATGCGATCGTCATGCACCCGGGCCCCATCAACCGCGGCGTGGAGATCGCCTCCGAGGTGGTTGACGGCGAGCAGAGCGTGATCCTGCCGCAGGTCACCTTCGGCATCGCGGTCCGCATGGCCGTCATGAGCATCGTCGCCGGAAACGAAGCATGAACCTCCTGATCCAGAACGGCCGCGTGATCGACCCGGCCTCGGGCTTCGACGGCATCGCCGCCGTCGCCGTGGCCGACGGCAAGATCGCCGCGCTCGGCGAGGCGCCCGCCGGCTTCCAGGCCGAGCGCACCCTCGACGCCACCGGCTGCCTGGTGCTGCCCGGCCTGGTGGACCTGGCCGCGCGCCTGCGCGAGCCCGGCTACGAGCACGAAGGCATGCTCGAGAGCGAGACGGCCGCCGCGGTGGCCGGCGGCGTGACCAGCCTGGTGTGCCCGCCCGACACCGACCCCGTGCTCGACGAGCCCGGCCTGGTGGAGATGCTGGCCTTCCGCACCGGCAAGCTGCAGCGCTGCCGCCTGTTCCCGCAGGGCGCGCTCACCCGCGGCCTGGCCGGCGAGGTGCTGACCGAGATGGCGGCGCTGACCGAGGCCGGCTGCATCGGCTTCGGCCAGGCCGACGTGCCGCTGCCCAGCACCGTCGTGCTGCAGCGCGCGCTGCAGTACGCCAGCACCTTCGGCCACACCGTCTGGCTGCGCCCGCAGGACCGCGACCTGGGCCGCGGCGTGGCCGCCAGCGGCCCGCTGGCCACGCGCATGGGCCTGGCCGGCGTGCCCGTGGCGGCCGAGACCATCGCCCTGTTCACCATCTTCGAGATGGTGAAGTCCACCGGCGCGCGCGTGCACCTGTGCCGCCTGTCCAGCGCCGCCGGCGTGCAGCTGGTGCGCGAGGCCAAGGCCGCCGGCCTGCCGGTGAGCTGCGACGTCAGCATCAATTCGCTGCACCTGGTCGACACCGACATCGGCTACTTCGACAGCCGCGCGCGCCTGTCGCCGCCGCTGCGCCAGCAGCGCGACCGCGACGCGCTCTCGGCCGGGCTGGCCGATGGCACCATCGACGCGCTGGTGTCCGACCACACGCCCGTCGACGCCGACGAGAAGACGCTGCCCTTCGCCGAGAGTGTGCCCGGCGCCTCCGGCCTGGAACTGCTGCTGCCGCTGGCGCTGCAGTGGGGTGAGGACAGCGGCGCCGGCCTGCGGCGCGCCGTCGAGGTGGTGACCGCGGCGCCGGCGCGCCTGATCGGCCGCGCGGCCATCGGCCGCATCGAGGCCGGCGGCGAGGCCGACCTGGTGGTGGTCGACCCCACGCATGCGTGGCAGGTGCTGCCCGAGACGCTGAAGAGCCAGGGCAAGCACACGCCCTTCGGCGGCCATGCGCTGCGCGGCCGCGCGCGCGCCACGCTGGTGGGCGGGCGCCTCGTGCACGAGGCGCTGGCCGAAGAAGCGGCCTGACGCCCCGCCCGTGCGCACCCTGCGCGCCATCGCCCGGCTGCTCCACGCCATCGCGCACGCGCTGCGCGGCTGGTGGATCATCCGCACGAAGTTCCAGTGGATGGACGACGCGGCGCGCGGCCGCGAGGTCGAGCGCTGGGCCCGCCGCATGCTGCAGGTGCTGGGCATCCGCCTGGTCGTGCAGGGCACGCCGCCGGGCGAAGGGCCGCTGCTGCTGGTGTCCAACCACATCTCGTGGCTGGACATCCTGACCCTGCACGCGGCACGGCACGTGCGCTTCGTCTCCAAGGCGGCCGTGAGGCACTGGCCGCTGATCGGCACGCTCTCCACCGGCGCCGGCACGCTGTACATCGAGCGCGAGAAGCGCCGCGACGCGATGCGCGTGGTGCACCACATGACGGAGGCGCTGCGCAACGGCGACCGCATCGCCGTCTTCCCCGAGGGCACCACCAGCGACGGCCGCGTGCTGCTGCCCTTCCACGCCAACCTGCTGCAGGCCGCCATCTCCGCCGGCGTGCCGGTGCAGCCGGCGGCGCTGCATTTCGTCGACGCGGCCAGCGGCCAGGCCAGCCTCGCGCCCCGCTACATCGACGAGGACACGCTCGTCAGCTCGCTCTGGCGCGTGCTGCGCGCGCCGCCGCTGGCGGCCATCGTGCGCTTCGGCGAACCGCAGGACCCGCACGGCCGCGAGCGCCGCGGCTGGGCCCTGAGCCTGCACGCCGACGTGATGGCGCTGCGCGACGCGGCGCAGTTGGAAGAAGACGCGCCGCTCAGCGGTCCAGCCCGCCCAGGCACAGGTACTTGATCTCGAGGAACTCCTCGATCCCGTACTTCGAGCCCTCGCGC
>NZ_JBIQNC010000239.1:0-6666 GCF_044462705.1 Xenophilus sp. | reverse complement strand
AGTTGGTCGGGGGGCGGTGCTGCGCCTGGCGCGGCTGCAGGTAGCGGTCCGGCGCATGGCCGGGCGCCGTGCTCTGGCTGTCCACGATCTGGACGAGTTGCATGATTCTTTCGGCCATGGGGGTCTCCTGTGGGGGGCGGGAAAGGCGGGTGCGGCGGATGGATCAGCGCTCGATGCTGGCGAGCGGGTGGTCCGGCGGATAGGTCGGTGTGATCGGCTTCCTGGCGCCCAGCATCACGCACATGAGCGCGTCCTCGTCGCCGATGTTGATCTCGCCGCGGTACACGCCGGGCGGCACGGACACGAGGTCGCGGTCGGTCATCACGGTCTCGAAGTAGTCGCCCTCGGGCGTGGAGAGCATCAGCTTGAGCCGGCCGCGGATGACGAAGAAGACCTCTTCCACGTCGGTGTGCAGGTGCGGCGGGCCCTCGTGGCCTGCCGGGATCACCATGGTCGAGAAGGTGAAGTGCTCGGCGGGCACCGTGTTCATGTCGGAGGCGACGCCGGTGCCGCCGGTGCCCACGTAGCGCATCTGCGCGCGGCGGTACTTCGGGTCGTGGTCGGCCTGGAACTTCAGCACGTCCCAGTCGTACCTGCGTGTCGCGTAGCGCGCGATGCGCGTGCTCATCCAGCCCTCGAAGCTGGCGCCTTCGGGGCGGGCCCAGGCCGGGCTGCCGGCGTTCGTCTTCTCGGGGGCGGTCGGGGTGCTCATGAAATCTCCTTGGTTCGGTGGGGCGGGGCCGAGCTCATGTCCGGCTCTTGACGGGCTTGCTCTTGCTCGCGATGTACTCGGCGAGGCGGTCGAGGTCGTGGATGCGCACGGAGCGCTTGTCGAGGGTGACGAGGCCGTTGTCGCTCAGGTCCTTGAAGTGCCGCGACAGCGTCTCCGGGGTGAGGTTGAGCTGCGCGGCCACCACCCCCTTCTTGATCGTGAGCTCGAACTGCGCGGAGCGCGCGCCGCTGTCGGGCGGCGCCAGCCGCAGCAGGTAGATGGCCAGCCGCGCGGCGGGCGGCTGCAGCAGGAAGGACTCCAGGTCGTCGACCACCATGTGCATGCGCAGCGACAGGCTCGCGAGCATGCGCAGGGCGAAGCGGCTGTCCCGCTCGACGAGGTGCAGGATCGCCTGCCGCGAGACATACGCGAGCAGGCAGTCCTCCAGCGCCTCGGCGGTGAGGTAGTAGGGCCGTTCGAGGAACATGGTGATGTCGCCCAGGCTCTCGCCGGGCTCCACCACCTGCAGCGGCTTCTCGACGCCCTGCTCGGTCACCAGCGAGAGCTTGATGCGGCCGTAGGCCAGCACGTGGAAGCCGTCGCAGGGGTCGCCGCGCTTGAACAGGATGCCCCGCCGCTCCAGGGCGTCGAGCCGCGTGAGGCCGGCCAGCGCGTCGAGGTCCGCCTCGCGCGCGGCGCGGAACAGGGGCAGGCCGCGCAGGACCTGCTTGCAGCGCTGGGTCGGCGTGCTCATGCGCTCGTCTGCCTTCATCGTGTCTCCTTCTTCGCGGCCGGGTTGCGCCCGGACTGCCATGAAGGGTATGGGCGGCGCGCGCCGGTGTGAATGCGCGCCGTTGATCCGGATCAAGTATTCGGAAGAAACGGCGGTGGCGCCGCCGGCGGGGCAAGCGCTACCGCAGGCCTTCGCGCTGCGCGACGGAGCGGGGGTCGCGCGACCACACCTGCAGCAGGAAGTCCTGCTCCTCGTGGCGCGCGATCAGCCGCAGGCCCAGCCCGCCCAGGGCGGCCTGCACCGCGTCCGAGGGCTGCCGGCGCTGCGCGAAGTCCGGCCGCCAGTCGCAGGCCGCCAGGTCGCCGTCGGCGGCCAGGCTGCGGCCGCACGCATCAGCCACTTCGTGCCAGGCGGCTTCCTCGATGAAGTAGCCGATCTCGCTGAGCACGATGAGATCGAACGGGGCCGCGTCCTGCGGCCAATCCTGGGGCAGCGTGTGCCGCTGCACCTGCACGTGGGACTGGCCCTGCAGCCGGCGGCGGGCCAGGGCGACGGCGGCGTCGCTGAAGTCGCTGGCCAGCAGCCGATCGCAGCGCGGCGCCAGCTCGGCCGTGAGCTCGGCCGCGCCGCAGCCGGGCTCGTAGGCATGCCGGTAGCGCCGGCGCGGCAGGCTCGCCAGCAGCACGGCGCGCTTGCGCGCCTCGTACCAGCGGTGGCGCAGGCCGTAGGGGTCGTCCTGCTGCCGGTACAGCCGCTCGAAATGTGCGCGGTCGGCAGGCCCGGTCGTCGTCATGGCGTGTCGTGGACGAACATCAGCTCGAAGGGACGCGCGGCCCGCGTCATCGTGGCGCCATCGAGGACTGCCGGCGCGCCGGTGCTCGGGTCGGGCAGCCACTGGCTGCGGTGCAGGCGCAGGGCCGCGCACTTGCGGCGCACGGTTTCCGCGTCGAGGCTCACGCGGCGGGCCTGCCGCCACGGCATCGGCGCATCCTGCGGCCGCGACCAGTGCCAGCCCCACACCGGCACCTCCACCAGCCGCGCGCCGCATCGCGCCGCTGCGCTCGCGCAGGCCTCGCCCACGGCCTCGTGGTCCGGGTGGCCGTCCAGGCGCCAGGTGGTGAACACCACGTCGCCGGGCCGGAGCAACTGCAGGAGGTGGTCCAGGAGCTGGGGATGCGCTGCCTGCAGGCCGCCGTCCGGCAGGCGCAGCCGGTGCACCGCGGCACCTGCCACGCCCAGCCGCCGCAGGGCGCGGGCCTGTTCCAGCGGCCGGCACCGCTGCAGGCGGCGCCGCGGCCAGAGGGTGGAGCCGGGGTGGCTGGCTGCGCCGTCGGTCACCGCCACCAGGCACAGCGGGCGCCCGGCGTGCGCCAGTTGCGACAGCAGGCCGCCGGTGGCGATCACCTCGTCGTCCGGATGCGGCGAGACCATCACGGCGCGCGCCTGGGCCGGTACCAGGTCGGTCGCGCGGATCCCGGGCGCGTCGCGCACGGCATCGCAGGCCAGCCAATCGGCCTCCGGCGTCGCGCGGCCGGCGCGGATCGTGCGGTCGGTCACAGCGTCCATGCGGCGTCCGTGTCCGGTTCCGCCAGGCTCGCCAGGTCGCGTTCGGCATGGCTCTGGCGCAGGAAGACCGGCAGGTCGGCCATCGCGCGGGCGAAGCGTGCGTCCCGGCACAGCGGGCCGGCACCCAGCGCGCGGCCGGCGTGCTGCATGGTCGACTCGGCAGCGGCCTCTACGGCCAGGCGTGTGCGCAGGGCCCAGGTGCGTGCCGAGGCGCCGGGATGGGCGTCGATCCAGGCCGCGCACGCCCGCAGCATCGTGGCGCTGGTGGCGACCGCCACGTCGATGGCGCCCAGGTGCGCCAGCGCATGGGGCTCGCCGCGCCCGAGGATCGCGGTGCGCGCCGTGCCGGCGATGGCGCGTGCGCCGCCCCACCAGCAGGCCGCGATGCCCGCGCCGCCTTGCCAGAAGCCGGGCCGGGCCGTGTAGTCGCCCGGTGCGCCGACGGGATGCGCGGGCACGCCGTCGAAGCGCACGTCGACGCTGGCCGTCTCGCGCATGCCCACCGCTGCCCAGCCGCTGTCCGTGATGGTGACGCCCGGAGCGTCCAGCGCCACGGCAGCCAGGCACGGCTGCCCGTCGCCGTCCCAGCCGCTGACCAGGGCGTGGGTGAGCTGGGCCGCGCCGGAGCACCAGGCCTTGGTGCCGTGCAGCCGATAGTGCGCGCCGTCGGCCTCGAAGCGCAGCCGGGCCTGCGGCGGCTCGGCGCACCAGGTGCCCCACCGGCTGCCCGCGGCAGGCGGCGCAGCGCCCAGCTCGGCCTGGATGGCCAGCGCGTCGGTGTGCCCCTCGAAGAGCTTGACCAGCGAGAGGTCGTGCGCCGCCACGGCGGCCAGGCGTCGCCATCGCGCCAGCGTGCCGCCGCTGCCGGGGCGCGGCAGATCGTCCAGCCCGGCGTCCACCAGGTCGCGCAGCGTGAGCCGGTCGCCGCGCAGGGCGATCAACCGGTCGAGTTCGTCGTCGTTCACGTTCCGTCCTCGGTCTTGCGCAGGCCCCGCAGGTTGAGCAGCGCCAGGCCGATCTGCAGGGCGATCAGCGCCCAGGCGCCGGCGTGCCAGCCCCAGGCGATCCAGAGCACGTTGCTGGCGAGAAAGACCCAGAAGCCCGTGTTGCGCCGCGCGCGCCGGTTGGACGCGACCAGCCAGGCCGCCGCCAGCGATGCGGCGAAGGCCGGCCACTGCAACCAGGCCCATCCTTCCATCGCCCGCTCCTCAGGCCGTCGACGGCACTGTTGCCGCCGGCACCAGGGCCCGCAGGAGCGCGTCGGCAAAGCCGCCGACGACGCGGGCATGGCGCCGGGCGCTGGTCGTCACGCGCGGCCGGGCGCTCCATGCGATGCGGGCGCCGGTGGCCTCCAGCGCCCGCACGAAGTCGACGTCCTCGCCGCAGGCCAGGCTCCTGAAGCCGCCCGCGCGCAGGTACGCCGGCACCGACACGCCGAGGTTGGCGCCATGGATGTGGCGGTGGCCGTCCCTGTCCTCGTAGGTGCCGAGGAAATGCGCCCGCACCGTCGCCGCGTCGTCGCCGTGGCAGGACCAGTCGTCCACCCCGACGCAGCCGCACACGGCATCGGCACCCAGCGACAGCTGCTGCACCAGCCACGCATCCGACACGCGCGTGTCGGCATCGGTGAAGGCCAGCCAGCGCGCCCCGGCCTGCACCAGCGCCCGTGCCGCCTCGGCCCGGGCCAGGCCGACGTTGCGCGTCGACAGGGTCACCGTCCACGCGCCGGCCGCGCGGGCGCGCGCCTCGGTGGCGTCGCTGCACGCATCGGCGGCGACGACCACGCGGCATGGCTCGTCGGCCAGTCCCGGGTGCCGCGTCGCCCGCAGGGCCGCGGCCACGGCCGCCTCGATGTGGGATTCCTCGTTGTGCGCGGGGATGGCGATTCCGATCATGTCGTGGGCGGCGGTGCTTTGTGGAAGGTGGGGAGCACCTTATGCACCGGCTTCGTGCGCCGGCGTCGGCGCGCAGGAACCGCGGCTGTCAGCGCGGGCCGTTGCGAAGGGTGATCGCCGCCCTTCTCATTGCAAATGACATTGCTGCCGCTGCCCCGGCTCGGTAGGCTGGAGCCTACAAAGGGGGTGCTAATGAAACCTGCTGTACTGGGAGCCGCGCGTACCGGACCGCTGGTTCCCGTCGAGTGGTCGATGGAGTTCCTGCAGCAAGGAACTCAGTTCATTGCGATCGTGATTCGCGAGGGTCGGGACATGTGCCGGCTTTCCATCACCGCTGACGGACTGGACGAGGCTTCGGCTCACCCGGTGCTCGCCGACAGGGCGAACCGGTGGATTCGCGACTATCTGCGCGCGTGCACGAACTGAGGAGCAGGGCGAGTGCGTGACGCCAAGGTCTGGAGCGTGCCTTTCGACAGCTCCTCCCTGCCTTGCTGCGTGAGGGCGAGGACCTGGGCCGCTTCCGCAGGCCCGCTCATGGACAGGAGGCCACCGGGCGACGGTGTGAGCGCAATGATCAGCCCCGCCGCGCGCAGCGCCCTGACGGCTTCGATGTCCTGGGGGCGATGGAACGACGTCGGAGAGGGGGTGCTGGCAATTTGCCTGAGCAAGCTCATGGTCATGGAGATGCCTCCTGTCGGCTGACCGCGCCGACCGCCGTGCGGAGGGTGAGGTCATCCATTCGGGATGGAAGGGCCAGCCGCGCATGCGGAGGAGGAGGCTGCTCGCAGGGGGTGCGGCAGAAGTGAAAAGCCCGCGTCAAGCGGGCTTGGAGAGGTGGTCGTGGACTCTTACGCGGTCCACGCTACGTGCATTGAGGATGCAGTGTCGCCCAGTTGTTTTCTTGTCATTGGCGACATCGCGCGACGTGCCGTCGTGAGATCCGGCGACCTGCTCGGTCGTGAGCAGATGCCCGGATTGTAGCCGACCGATCCCTGTCGCCGGCCATGAGGACCGCCTTTGCGCCCAGCCTTTACTCCGTCAGCGCCATCAGCACGTCGGCGTACCAGGCGCAGTTCAGCCCCAGGGATTCGTCGGCGAGCGGATCGCGGGGGCGCATGTCCATGCGCGTGGAGTGCACGCCGATCAACTGCCAGGGCAGCGCCGACGGGGCTGCTTCCGGCAGGCTTCGGCGCCGCAGCACGGGCGCCCCGCTGCTGCCTCGGTGGGTGCGTGCGTCCGTGAGAAAGCAGCCGCGCTGCTGGAACCGCACGCCGTAGGCCGATGCGATGGAAGCGGCGCGCGCCACGGCCAGGTAGTGCGTCGTGTCATGAAAGCCCAGCGGAAAGCCGATGACGGTCAACGCATCGCCCACGGCCACCGTCTCGCCCCGGTCCTGCAGATCTGCCGGTTCGAAGGCCTGCAGGACGGAGGAAGGCGGCAGCAGGCCGGCATCGATCTCGAGGGCGGCCACGTCCACGGTCCCGGCGCTGTCCGTCACTTGGCGCCACAAGGCCTGCCCCTCTCCCGTGTACAGAGGGAGCGAGACGACCGCGTGCTGCGTCAGATCGCGGTCGTGGGTGTGGATGGCGATGTCGACGCGGTCGGGGAAGTGATTGCTCGGCCCGTCGGCGAGCACGTGAAGGTTCGTCACCAGGAAGAGGCGGCTGCCGCGCCGGAAGAAGAAGCCACTGGCGCCGGTCAGCGGGTGGCTCCCGAGGAAGGTCGATACGCGCGTCGTGGTCAGCATCACGGGTTCGACG
>NZ_JBIQNC010000238.1:0-6686 GCF_044462705.1 Xenophilus sp. | reverse complement strand
TGCTCGTCGCCGACCGCCGGCTGGTGACGCTGGTGGTGTTCTGCGCGATCTGGCTGTGCGCGCTGGCCGCCGTGCTGGCGGCGGCCTTCCATCCGGCCTGGACGGTGCGCCTGGCGTGGGCCGTGCCGCTCAGCCTGGCGGGCGCGGCGGCCTTCGGCTACCACGCCGTCCAGCAGTCCGAGTTCTTCATCTTCGACGTGCTGAACCTGTGGGCCGCCCGGCACGAGGCCGGCCGCGCGCTGGCGTATTTCTCGGCCGCGGTGCCACCGACCCTGGCCGTGCTGTGCCTGAGCCTGGCCGCCTTCGCCATGCCGCCGGGCGCGGGCGGGCGGCTGCGTGGCCCGCTGCGGTGGCTGTTCGGGCTGGCGCCGGCGCTGCCCATCGTGCTGATCGCGCTGGTGGTGCTGCACCGGCAGGGCAAGGGCTCGGACGCGATGCCCAGGCAGTTCGCGCCCGTCTCCCTGGCGGCGCTGGCGGCCTACAAGCTGCACGCCGGCACCTTCGCCGAGCGCGAGCCGGTGCGCATGGCGCCGGGCGCGCCGCCGGTGCGGGCCCTGGTCGTGATGGTGGACGAGAGCGTGCGCGCGGACGCGGTGAGCCTGGCGCCGGGCAACCCGTTCACGCCCGAGATGGCCTCGCAGCGGGACCGCTGGGTCGACTTCGGCCCGGCGGTGTCGGCCGGCAACTGCTCCAACATCTCGAACGCGCTGCTGCGCTTCATGGCGCAGCGCCGCGACCTGGTGCGCAGCGTCGTCACCAGCCCGACCGTCTGGCAGTACGCCAAGGCCGCGGGCTTCCGCACCGTCTACATCGACGCGCAGGCCGGCTTCATCCACAGCTACGGCAGGCTGCAGAACCACATGACGCCGGCCGAGGCGGCCTCGATCGACCGCCTGCACAAGCTCGGCACCGGCATCCCGACCCACCTGCTCGACGACGAGCTGGTGCGCATCGTGCTCGACGAACTCGCGCAGGGCGACCGCGTCTTCATCTACGCCAACAAGAACGGCGCCCACTTCCCCTACGAGAAGGGCGCGCCCGGCGGCCAAGAGCGCAACGTGCGCGTGGCCGGCGCGCTGGTGGGCGACGATCCGGCCACGCTGGCGGCCTACGCCCGGGCGGTGCGCTGGTCGACGGACCGCACCATGGCGCGGCTGGTGCGCGAGGCGCCCTGGGACGGCCTGGCGATGGTCTACACCTCCGACCACGGCCAGCACTTCAGCCCCGGCCGCCTGACGCACTGCAGCTCGCACACCAACGTCGATCCGCAGGAGGGCATCGTGCCGCTGATGGTGGCGGCGGGCGACGAGGGCCTGCGCCGGCGCTTCGCCGAGGTGGCGGCGCAGTCCGCCGGCCGCGCGTCGCACTTCGCCATCGCGCCGACGCTGCTGGAGTTGATGGGCTACGCCCCGGCGGACATCGCCGCGGTCTACGAGGACTCGCTGCTGCACGGCCTGTCGCCGGCGCGCCCGCAGTTCGCCTCCGACGACATCTTCGGCCTGTTCGGCACGCAGCCGGGCTGGCACGACGTGGACCCGCGGGTCCAGCAGCGCGGCATCGAGGACGGGCCGGGCGAAGCGCTGGCCATGCGCGTGCGGGCGGTCGTCGTGCCGGACGTGCCCGCGCGCTGAGCCGCCTCGGGTCGGCGCCAGGCGGCCGTTGCGTTAAATATCGTAAGCACTGACTTTCGCTGAAAGCCGCTTCTGTGGCCCGCGGTGCCACGGAAGCGGCGCGCATCCCGGCGCCGCGGCCGTTACATCCCCCAACGTCGAAGTAAGCCGAAAGACCTAGAAACGGGCGATCGCCGGCCCGCGGAGGCCGGCACGGCAACGCTCAGGGGGATCCGTGATCGGGAAAGATGTGTTCTCGGGGGCAGGGCGCGCCGGCGGCGGCGACGGCCACTTCCTGTACCTGGACTTCCTGCGCGGCTGCGCCGCCATCGCGGTCGTCTGGCTGCACTGGTTCGTCGGCCACGACCGGGCGGCCTTCGGCATGGCCACCACGGCGGTGGACTTCTTCTTCCTGCTCAGCGGCTTCGTCATCGCCCACGCCTGCGACGGGCGCATCCAGACGCCCGGCGGGCGGGCCGACTTCCTGCTGCGGCGCGCGATCCGGCTGTGGCCGGTTGTCCTGGTGGGCGCCACCCTCGGCCTGCTGCGCTTCGCCGCCAAGGCGGCCGCCGAGGGCGGCGGGCTCGACGAACTGCTGGGCGAGTACGCCCGGACGGTGCTGCTGATCCCCCACCTGGCGGGCGAGCCCTTCCCGCTGAACATCCCCTACTGGTCGCTGCTGTCCGAGGTGGCGGCCTATGTCGTGTACTGCACGGTGCTGACGCGGCGCTTCGGCAACCTGGCCTGCCTGCTGCTCATGCTGGCCGGCGCGGCGGGCGTGCTGGGGTGGGCCGCCGATTCGGTCGGTGCGGCGGCGCCGGGCCGCGAGGTCTCGCTGCTGGACGGCGCCAGCCGCATCGCCTTCGCCTTCCCGGCCGGCGTGCTGTTGGCGCGCTGCCTGGGCGGGCGGGTCCTGCGCATCGACTCGCCCGCGCTGGCGGCCGTGCTGGCGGCCGGCTGCCTGGGCCTGTTCGCCCTGCCGCTGGCGGCGGTCGGCACCTCGGCGCTGTTCCTGACGGTGGTCGGCGTGTTCCCGCTGCTCGTCGCCCTGGGCCGGGGACTGGCGCTCGAAGGGCGCTGGGCGGTGGCGGCCCGGTGGTTCGGCGAACTGTCCTATCCGCTCTACGCCGTCCACATGCCGACCCTGTGGGTGGCCGGCTTCGTGCTGAAGAAGGCCTGGCCGGACCTGGGGGCGGGGGCCGGGCCGCTGGCCTTCGCGGCCTGCGTGGCCGTCGCGCTGGCCACGCTGGTCTGGGTCGACCGGCCGGTGCGCCGGCTGCTCGGCAGGAAGCGGGCGGCCCTGCTGGCCGAGCGGCGCGCCGTGCGCCTGCGCGCAGCGGGCGCGCGCCGCGCCGGCCCGCGGCTCAGCGGCGGCCGGCCGCCAGCCGGATCGCCAGGGCTGCGCCGGATGTGAGCACGGCGAAGCCCACCACGCCCAGCCACCCGGCCTGCGCCAGCGCCAGGCTGCCGATCGCCGCGCCGCCGGCCATGCCGACGAACATGCCCGTGAAGAGCAGGGCGTTGAGGCGGCTGCGCGCCTGCGCGTCGAGCCCGTACACCAGCGTCTGGTGCGCCACCAGCGTGGACTGCATGCCGAGATCGAAGCCCACGGCCGCCACCGCCAGCAGCGCCAGCCGCACCGGCGGCGGCAGCCAGGGGCCGGGCAGCAGCAGCGCGAAGGAGGCCATCGTCAGCGCCGCGCCCACTTGCGTCACCCGCCCGGGCCCGCGCCGGTCGGCCAGGCGGCCGGCCAGCGGGGCGGCCAGCGCGCCTGCCGCCCCGGCCAGGCCGAAGGCGCCCGCCGCCGCGCTGCCGAGATGGAATTCGTCGTGCAGCATCACCGCCAGCGTCGACCAGAAGGCGCTGAAGCCGGCCGCCAGCAGGCCCTGCGCCCACGCGGCGCGGCGCAGGGCGGCATGGCGGCGCCACAGGTCGCGCAGCGAAGCCATCAGCGCGCCGTAGCCCACCTGCGTGGTCGGCGCGAAGCGCGGCAGGCCGCGCCACAGCGCCACGCCCACCAGCGCCACCGAGACCGCCGCCGCGAGGTACATCGCGCGCCATCCCCATTGCTGCGCCACCAGCCCGCTGGCCACGCGCGACAGCAGCACGCCCAGCAGCAGGCCGGTCATCACCGTGCCCACCGTCCGCCCGCGCTGCGCCTCGGGCGCCAGCGCGGCGGCGGCGGGCACGATGTCCTGCGCCAGCGTCGCGGCCACCCCGATGGCCAGGCTGGCCGCCAGCAGCGTGCCGAGCCCCGGCGCGGCGGCGCTGGCCAGCAGCGCCAGGAGCAGCGCCGCCACCTTCCACAGGATGATGCGCCGCCGGTCGAAGCGGTCGCCCAGCGGCGCCAGCAGCAGCAGGCCGGCGGCGTAGCCGAGCTGGGTCAGGGTGGGGATCAGGCCGGTCGCCCTCGCGCCGGCCTGCAGGTCGGCGCCCAGCACGCCGAGCAGCGGCTGGGCGTAGTACAGCGAGGCGACCGAGAACGCCGCGCCGCTGGCGAGCAGCAGCACCAGCGGGCGCGGCAGGCCTGCGGCGGCCGGGACGGGGGAGCCGGAGGAGGCAAGGGTCAGGGAGGAGGACATGGGAGGGGTGCTTTCGTGTGGCGCATAGATCAGGGTTAACCCCTGATTTGCCGGTGGATGAATTCTCCCGATGAATGAATGAGCTTCGTAGACGGCTGAGGTGAAGATCAGCTATACGTGATGTGTATGAAAGAAGTGCCTTCGCCCGCTGCCGACCGGCTCGAACTGCTCCAGACCTTCGTGCGCATCGTCGAGGCCGGCAGCCTGTCGGCCGCGGCGCGGCTGCTGGCGACCACCCAGCCCACCATCAGCCGCCGGCTTCAGGCGCTGGAGCGTTCGCTCGGGCTGCGCCTGCTGCAGCGCTCCACCCACGCGATGAAGCTCACCGAGGACGGTGAGCGCTGCTTCGCCCACGCCAAGGAACTGCTGGAGCGCTGGGAGGACTTCGAGGCCGATGCGCGCGGCGCCCGCAGCACGCCGCGCGGCACCCTGCGCGTGCTGGTGCCGCACGCCTTCGGGCAGGACCAGCTGATGCCGCCGTTGCTGGACTTCCTGGCGGCGCACCCGCAGATCAGCGTCGACTGGATGCTGCACGACCACCCGCCGGACTTCATCGCCGAGGGCATCGACTGCGCCATCCGCGTGGGCGCGGTGGACGACCCGAGCGTCGTCGCCGTGCGGCTGGCGCGCATCTCGCGCATCGTGGTGGCCGCGCCCGGCCTGTGGGGCGAGGGCCCGCCGCCGGCCGAGCCGCAGGCGCTGGCGGCGCTGCCCTGGGTGGCGCTGAGCCTGTTCTACCGCGACGAACTGCGCCTCGTCGGCCCCGGCGGCCGGGTGCAGGCCGTGGCCGTCGCGCCGCGGCTGAGCACCGACAGCGTCTACGCGACGCGCCGGGCGGTGCTGGGCGGCGCGGGCGCCGCGCTGGTCTCGGCCTGGGTGGTGGCGCAGGATCTCGCGGCCGGCCGGCTGGTGCGGCTGCTGCCGCAGTGGGAGGCCGAGGCGCTGCCCGTCACCCTGGTCTATCCCTACGCCAGCCACTATTCGCCGCGGCTGCGCGCCTTCGTGGCCTGGATGCGCGGGCGCGTGTCGGCGCTGGACGGGATGGGGTGAGGCCCCGGGCCGGCGGCCCGGGGGTTCACCGGATGCGGATGGCTCCGCCCCGGCGGGCTGCGCTCACTGCGTCAGCGCGTGGATCACCACCGCGCTGATGATGCCGGTGGCGACGGCGGCCAGCACGTAGTCCGAGCCGTTCTGCACCCACTGGTAGCCGCGCGGCGGCTGCCGCAGGCCGTGGCCGCGCCAGTCCTGCACCACGTACTGGCGTGCGCGCAGGTTGGGCGGCAGGCGGTCGCCCCGGTGGTAGCGGCGGTACTCGGGGTAGGCGACCGGCGGCGGCGGGCGGTGCGGCATCGGCCGCATGCCGGGCCGGTGCATCGGCGCGTGCTGCGGGCCGGCCGTGGGCGGCCGGTGGCCCTGCATGTGCGGCGGCCCGCCCGGGCCGTGCCGCCCCGGCGGCGGGCCGGGCTGCGCGAAGGCGGCGGCATGCGCGGCGGCCAGCGCGGCGATCAGCAGGGTACGGTTCTTCATGTGGTTCTCTCCGTGTGTGGGCGAAGGCCCCATCTTAGGAACGCTGCGCGCCGCGCCGCCGTAGGCCGAACCCGCGACCCCTGCCGCCGGCCGGCGCGTCAGTGGTGGTGCCCGCCGGCGCCGTGCACGTGCCGGTGCGCGATCTCCTCCTCGCTCGCGGCGCGCACGTCGGCCACCGAGAGCTGGAACTTCAGCGCCTTGCCGGCCCAGGGATGGTTGCCGTCCAGCAGCACCTGCGGGCCCTTGATCTTGACCACGTTGAAGACGTGCTCGCGCCCGTCGTCGAGCCGCCCGCGCAACTGGCCGCCGACCTTCACGCCGGGCGGGAACTCGGCCTTGGGGATGGTGCGCAGCAGCGATTCGTCGCGTGCGCCGAAGGCCTCTTCCGGCGCCAGCGTCACGGTGGCCTGGTAGCCGGCGGCCTGGCCGTCCAGCGCGGCCTCGATCCCGGGCAGCGTGTTCTCGTAGCCGCCGTGCAGGTAGGCCATCGGCTCCTTCGCGGCCTCGATGAGCTGGCCGGTGGCGGCGTCCCAGACCTTGTAGCGCAGGGTGACGACGGTGTCTTTGGTGATGTTCATGGTGAAGGGCGCGAAAGGCGTTGAGCAGGCGCGCGATTGTCGTCGCATCGCCGCCGCGGCCTTGCCCGGTGTCATCACGCCCGAGCGCCGCGCATGCGAGCATCCGGCACCTGCACCCGGATCGCCTGCGATGGAAATCGAGTTCAAGTTCCGCATCCCGCCCGAGCGCCTGAAGGCCGTGGAGGCGGCGCTGCGCCGCGGCGCCGTCGGGACGACGCGCCTGCAGGCGCGCTACCACGACACCGCCGATGGCGCACTGGCGGCGGCCGGCGTGGCGCTGCGCCTGCGCAAGGAAGGCCGGCGCTGGGTGCAGACCGCCAAGGCTGCGGGCGCCGGCCCGGTGCAGCGCCTGGAGCACAACGCCGACCTCGGTGGCGGCGCCCCGCCCG
>NZ_JBIQNC010000237.1:0-6764 GCF_044462705.1 Xenophilus sp. | reverse complement strand
AGAAGACCCGCGACATCACCGGCGGTCTGCCGCGCGTGGCCGAGCTGTTCGAGGCGCGTTCGCCCAAGGACAAGGGCCTGCTGGCCGAGATGACCGGCACCGTGTCCTTCGGCAAGGAGACCAAGGGCAAGATCCGCCTGCAGATCACCGACCCCGAAGGCAAGGTGTGGGAAGAACTCGTGCCCAAGGAGAAGAACATCCTGGTGCACGAAGGCCAGGTGGTGAACAAGGGCGAATCCGTGGTGGACGGCCCGGCGGACCCGCAGGACATCCTGCGCCTGCTGGGCTCCGAAGAACTGGCGCGCTACATCGTCGACGAGGTGCAGGACGTGTACCGGCTGCAGGGCGTGAAGATCAACGACAAGCACATCGAGGTGATCGTTCGCCAGATGCTGCGCCGCGTCGTGGTCGAGAACCCCGGCGACTCGGCCTACATCCAGGGCGAGCAGGTCGAGCGTTCGGAGATGCTGGACACCAACGACCGCCTGCGGTCCGAGGACAAGCTGCCGGCGACCTACACCAACCTGCTGCTGGGCATCACCAAGGCCTCGCTGTCCACCGACTCGTTCATCTCGGCCGCTTCCTTCCAGGAAACGACCCGCGTGCTGACCGAGGCGGCCATCATGGGCAAGCGCGACGAGCTGCGCGGCCTGAAGGAGAACGTCATCGTCGGCCGCCTGATCCCCGCGGGCACCGGCCTGGCGTACCACCAGGCGCGCAAGGCCAAGGACGCGATGGACGAGGCCGAGCGCCGCGCCATCGCCGAAGCCGAGGCCGCGGAACTGGTGGCATCGTCCGGCGAGGCCGCCGCGACCACGGCCGAGGCCAGCGAGGGTTCGGAGTGACCGGCCTGCCGGCCTGACGACGACCCTTGGCCATGACCGGCCTGCTGCGCCCTTCTTCCCCGTGCGGGAGAAGGGCGCTTTTTCTTCCACGGAGACCGCCGCGGTGAACTGGCTGGGCGATTCGCTGCTCACCTGGGCCGCCCTGGCGGCGCTGCTGTTCTGGTTCGTCGGCGCGCACAACCGCCTGGTGCGGCTGCGCGCCGCCGCGCTGCAGGCCTATGCCGCGCTGGACGCGCAGATGGTCCGTCAACTGGACTTCGTCCAGGCGGCGCTCCCGGCTCCGTCGGCCGGCGGGCCGGGCGACGACCACAGCGCCGAGACGGCGCTGCGCGCGGCGTCGGCGCAGATGTCCACCGTCATGGGCAGCACGCGGCCGCGGCCGCTCGACCCGCAGGCGATGGCCGCCCTGGGCACGGCCCTGGGCGTGCTGCTGATGGCCTGGCAGCGCATGCACCCGGACGCGGAGCCCATCAGCTTCGAGCCCGACGGAACCTTGTCGCGGCCCGCGCCTCTGCAGGAATTGCCGGCATCGGGTGCCGCCGCCGTGCCGCTGGTCTGGCCCGAGCCCTCGGCGCTGGCCGAGATCTCGCGCGCCCAGTTCAACGCCGCCGTGATCCAGTACAACCACGCCATCGGCCAGTTCCCGGCCGTGCTGGTGGCCTGGCTCTTGCGGATGCGGCGGGCGGCCCCGCTGGGCTGACGACCACGCCATCCTTCGACGCACCGACCCTTTTTCTTCCACCTTGTCCGCGCCTTCCTCATCCTCCCCCCTTTCCCCGGCCGCGACGCCGCCGATGGGGCCGCCGCTGTGGCAGCAGCTTCAGCAGGTGGCCGCCGTGCTGGCCGCGGTGCGGGCCGGCAGCTCGGCCACCCCCGCCCTGGAGGCGGTGGACCCGGCCTTGCGCCCCGGCGTGCAGGCCCTGGTCTTCCAGGCGCTGCGCTGGCTGGGGCGCGGCGAGGGCCTGCGGCGCCACCTGGCCAAGCGCACGCCGCCGCCCGCGGCCGACGCGCTGCTGTGCGGCGCCCTGGCGCTGGGCTGGGACGCGGCGCGCTCGCCCTACGAGCCCTTCACCCTGGTCGACCAGGCCGTCGAGGCGGCCAAGCGCAACCCGGCCACCCGCGCACAGGCCAGCTTCATCAATGCCTGCCTGCGCCGCTTCCTGCGCGAGCGCGACGAACTGGTGGAACTCACCGACCACGAGCCGGTGGCGCACTGGAACCATCCGCGCTGGTGGATCGAGCGGCTGCGGCGCGACCATCCGCAGGCGTGGCAGCGCATCCTGCGGGCCGACGACACGGCGGCGCCCCTGACCCTGCGCATCAACGTGCGCCGCACCTCGGTGGCGCAGTACCTGCCCGCGCTGGCCGCGATGGACCTGCCGGCGCGGCGCGTGGCCGGCAGCGGCCTCGAACTGGGCCGCGCGCGGCCGGTGCAGCAACTGCCCGGCTTCGAGGCCGGCGAGTTTTCCGTGCAGGACGCGGCGGCGCAACTGGCCGCGCCGCTGCTGCTGGACGGCCTGGCGCCGACCGGCGGCGGCGTGCTGCGCGTGCTGGACGCCTGCGCCGCCCCCGGCGGCAAGACCGCGCACCTGCTGGAGCACGCCGGGCCCGGCCGCCTGGCGCTGACGGCGCTGGACGTCGACCCGGCCCGCTGCCGCCGCGTGGACGAGACCCTGTCGCGCCTCGGGCTGGCCGGCGAGGCGCAGGTGCGCGCGGCGGACGCGGCTCGGCCCGCCGAATGGTGGGACGGCCAGCCCTTCGACGCCATCCTGCTGGACGCGCCCTGCACCGCCTCGGGCATCGTGCGGCGCCACCCCGACGTGCGCTGGCTGCGCCGCGAGAGCGACGTGGAGCAGCTCGCGCTGCAGCAGGCCATGCTGCTGGCCGCGCTCTGGCCGCTGGTGCGGCCCGGCGGACGGCTGCTGTACTGCACCTGCTCGGTCTTCCGGCGCGAGGGCTCGGAGCAGATCGATGCGTTCCTTGCAAGCAACACCGATGCGCAAGTGCTTCCCTCCCCAGGACATCTGCTGCCCCAGGGCGGGCCGGGCCGGCACGCCGTCGCGGACAATGCCCTCGGTGAGCACGACGGCTTCTTCTACGCCCTGCTTGAAAAGCGCCGGGCCTGAGCGCGATGGGCGCCGCGGCTGCCTGCGCCTGCTGGCGGCCGCCGTGCTGCTGGCTGCCGGCGGCGGGCACCTGCCCGCGGCCCGGGCCCAGGCGGGCCCTGCTGCCGAAGTCACCCAGCTCAAGCTGGAGCGCAGCGACGACGGCATCTTCGTCAGCGCGGCCGTCCGGCTCGACCTGCCGCCGCCGGTGCTGGACGTGCTGGACAAGGGCATCGCCATCCACTTCGTCGCCGAGGCCGAGCTGTTCCGCGAGCGCTGGTACTGGACCGACCGCAAGATCGGCCATGCGGCGCGCCACATGCGGCTGGCCTACCAGCCGCTGACGCGGCGCTGGCGGCTCAACGTGTCGCCGGTGCCCATCACCGCCGCCATCGCGGGCGTCACGCTGAACCAGAACTTCGACTCGCTGGACGATGCCCTCGACGCGGTGCGGCGCATCGGCCGGCTGCGCATCGCCGACGCGTCGGAAGTGGGCGAGGAGGGGGAGAGCTACCCGGTCGTGTTCCGCTTCCGCCTCGACACCTCGCAACTGCCCCGGCCCTTCCAGATCGGCCTGGTCGGCCAGTCGGACTGGAACGTCGCTGTCGAGCGCAGCGTGCAGCTGCCGCTGGAGAAAATGCAATGAGCACGCCGCCCATCGCTCCGCCGCACCGCTCGCGCGGCGTGCGCTGGGCCATCGGCGTGGGCGCCGCAGCCGTCACCGCCATCGGGCTGGTGCTGATGTTCCTGCTGGCCCAGTCGACCAACAACCAGGCCCTGTACGAGCGCAACTACGCGCGGCTGTTCGCCATCAACGTGGTGGTGGCCATCGCGCTGCTGCTGGTCATCGGCTGGGTCGCCTTCCGCCTGGCGCGCCGGCTGCGCCAGGGCAAGTTCGGCAGCCGGCTGCTGGTCAAGCTGGCGGCGGTGTTCGCGCTGGTCGGCGTGGTGCCAGGCATCCTGGTCTACACCGTCTCCTACCAGTTCGTCGCCCGCTCCATCGAGAGCTGGTTCGACGTCAAGGTCGAGGGCGCGCTCGACGCCGGCCTGAACCTGGGGCGCGCCACGCTCGACTCGCTGGCCGACGACCTGGCCGGCAAGGCGCGGGCGGCGGCGGGCCAGCTCTCGCAGGTGCCCGACACCAGCACTGCGCTGGCGTTGGACCGCATGCGCGACCAGCTCGGCGCCAGCAACCTGCTGCTGTGGACCGCCTCCGGCCAGCTCATCGCCAGCGCCGGCAGCTCGCGCTTCGAGCTCAACCCCGAGCGGCCCACGCCCCAACAGTTGCGCCAGGTGCGGGCCGACCGCGCCGTCGCCTACATCGAAGGGCTGGACGAGGCGGCGCAACTGCCCGGCGGGGCCGTGCCGCCGGCCCAGGTGAAGGCCATGGCGCTGGTGCCGCGGCCCGGCTTCGACCTGCGCAGCGAGCCGCGCTTCCTGCAGATCGTGCAGCCCCTGCCGACGGCGGTGGTGGCCAACGCGCTGGCGGTGCAGGAGGCCAACCGCGAGTACCAGGAGCGCGCCCTGGCCCGCGAGGGCCTGCGCCGCATGTACATCGGCACCCTCACGCTGAGCCTGTTCCTCGCCGTGTTCGGCGCGGTGCTGCTGGCCGTGCTGTTCGGCAACCAGCTCGCCCGGCCGCTGCTGGTGCTGGCCGACGGCGTGCGCCAGGTCGCCGCCGGCGACCTGCGGCCCACGCAGGTCTCCACCAGCCGGGACGAACTGGGCGGCCTGACGCGCTCCTTCGCCGAGATGACCCAGCAGCTCGCCGACGCGCGCGCCGCGGTGGAGCGCAGCATGGGCGAGGTGGACGCGGCGCGCGCCAACCTGCAGACCATCCTCGACAACCTCACCGCCGGCGTCATGGTGCTCGACCGCGCCGGCGTCATCGTCTCCACCAACCCCGGCGCCACGCGCGTGCTGCGTGCGCCGCTGGCCGCCTACGAGGGGCGACCGCTGGCCGAGGTGCCCGGCCTGGCGGAATTCGCGCTGGCCGTGCTGCACCGCTTCGACGAGTTCGAGCTCGACGCCACGCAGCACGGCCTGGACCACTGGCAGCACGCCTACGAACTGCACGCCAGCGGCATCGGCGTGGAGCGCAGCGCGGTGAACATCGTGGCCCGCGGCGCCAGCCTGCCGGCAGCGCAGCGGCTGCTGGTGTTCGACGACATCTCCGAGATCGTCTCGGCCCAGCGCGCCCAGGCCTGGGGCGAGGTGGCGCGCCGGCTGGCGCACGAGATCAAGAACCCGCTCACGCCCATTCAACTGTCGGCCGAGCGGCTGGAGCTCAAGCTGGCCGGCAAGCTGCCGCCTGCGGAAGAGGCGGTGCTGCAGAAATCGGTGCGCACCATCGTCGACCAGGTCGACGCGATGAAGCGCCTCGTCAACGAATTCCGCGACTACGCGCGGCTGCCCGCGGCGCAACTGCAGCCGCTGGACCTCAACGCCCTCGTCACCGAGGTGCTGCATCTGTACGACCCGGCCAACGCTGCCGTGCCCATCGAGGCGGAGCTCGATGCGCGCTGCCCGCCCATTCGCGGCGACGCGCAACAACTGCGGCAGGTAATTCACAATTTATTGCAAAACGCCCAGGACGCCACCGAGGCCGCGACGCAGAAGGGCACCGCGATGCCGCCGGTGATCGTCCGCACGCGGCTGTCCGACTCCGGCCAGCGCGTGCGCCTCACGGTGCTGGACGCGGGCAGCGGCTTCGCGGAGCACATCCTGCAGCGAGCCTTCGAGCCCTACGTCACCACCAAGAGCAAGGGCACCGGATTGGGGCTGGCGGTGGTCAAGAAGATCGCCGACGAGCACGGCGCCCGCATCGAACTGTCCAATCGCACGGCGGATGGGTCTGTGGTCGGCGCGCAAGTCTCGCTATCATTTGCGATGGCAACCGGACGCGCACAGAACCCGTCGGACAACGACACACGGGCGCCGGCGACGACCTGAGCATCGTCCGCTGCACAGAGGGAATGCAGCGCGGTACTGATTACAAGCAAGCACTCATCATTCAATGGCAAACATCCTGGTGGTCGACGACGAACTGGGCATTCGGGACCTGCTCTTCGAAATTCTCAACGACGAAGGTCACAACGTCGACCTGGCCGAGAACGCCTCGGAGGCGCGTGCCGCGCGCCAGCGCGCCCGGCCCGACCTGGTGCTGCTCGACATCTGGATGCCCGACACCGACGGCGTGACGCTGCTCAAGGAGTGGGCCACCGCCGGACTGCTCACGATGCCCGTGATCATGATGAGCGGCCACGCCACCATCGACACCGCCGTCGAGGCCACGCGCATCGGCGCCTTCGCCTTCCTCGAAAAGCCGATCACGCTGCAGAAGCTGCTCAAGGAAGTGGAGCGCGCGCTGGCCAAGGAAGACGCGCGTCGCGCTGCCGCTGCCGTGGTGCCGCCCATGGCCGCGGCGGGTCAGCCGCTGATCTCCGGCGTACCGATGAGCGCCGTGATCGGCCCGGCCGGTGCCGCGCTGCCGCCCACACCCGAGCCTGGCCCGCAGGCGATGCAGAGCTTCGACCTCGACCGCCCCCTGCGCGACGCGCGCGACGGCTTCGAGAAGGCCTACTTCGAGTTCCACCTGGCCATGGAGAACGGTTCCATGACGCGCGTGGCCGAGAAGACTGGCCTGGAGCGCACCCACCTCTATCGCAAACTCAAACAATTGGGTGTCGACCTGTCCAGGGGACGCCGTAGCGCTGTATAATCATGGGCTCGGCTTGGTGCAACGCCAAGCGACGGCCCGGTAGCTCAGTTGGTAGAGCAGCGGATTGAAAATCCGCGTGTCGGTGGTTCGATT
>NZ_JBIQNC010000236.1:0-6803 GCF_044462705.1 Xenophilus sp. | reverse complement strand
AGCACTACGCCATGAACCTGATCCGCCAGGGCGCCAGCGGCTACCTCAACAAGGAATGCGAGCCGATCGAGATCGTCAACGCCATCCGCACCATCGCGCTGGGCAAGCGCTACATCACGCCCGCGGTGGCCGAGCTGCTGGCGCGGCAGCTGGAGCGCAAGGACGACGCGGCGCCGCACGAGCAGCTCTCGGAGCGGGAGTTCCAGGTCTTCCTCAAGCTGGCCAAGGGGGAGACGGCGGGGGAGATCGCCAAGACGCTGTCGCTGTCGGTCAAGACGGTCAGCACCTACCGCACGCGGCTGATGGAGAAGATGAACCTCTCCTCCAACAGCGACCTGACCTACTACGCGCTGAAGAACAAGCTGATCGACTGACGCGGGACACCGCACCTCTTTTGGGCCTTCAGGCGTCGGCGCCCCGGGCGGCGTCGGGCGACGGACTTGCCTGGCCATGCGCGAGGCAGAACTCCACCAGCGCGTCGATCTCGTTGGATTTGTCGAACACGGCATCCACGCCCAACTGGGCGCAGCGCCTGCGGATGTCCGGGGTGGCGTAGTTGCTCAGCACCACGACCTTCTGGTTGGGCTGCCGGCCCATGCAGGCCTGCAGCACGCCCAGCCCGCTGCCCTGCTTGAGGAAGAGGTCGACGATGGCCAGTTGCCAGGTGCCGGCGTTCTCGTCGAGCCAGCGGCGTGCCTCCTGCTCGGTCTCGGCGAAGCCGATCGCGCTCACGTGGGTCAGCTCTTCCAGCGTGCCCACGAGGTTCTCGCGGATGGTCTGGTTGTCTTCCACGATGTACGTGTGAAGCCGCCCGATCATGGCACGCGCTCCGGTGCTGATTTCCTCTTCAGGTACGCAGAAAGACCCCATCGCCACCACCGAGAACACATGGCGTGGATGCTACCGAGGCCCTGCCGGGTTGCAATGCAAGCGCGCATGGCTTGAAGTCGTAGGAGACCGCCGACAACGCGGGCTCCGGGATCCGGGTAGGCTCTGCCGGATGGGACGGAAAGCGTGCCCGTCCACGGCGTTCAATCCATCCAGGAGCGGTGATGAGGAAAGGGTTCGGCATCTTCGTCCTCGCCAGCGTGCTGGCGCTGGTGGCCGCCGTCGTGGTGATGCACGGCGAGGCGGGCCCGGCCGAACTGCGCTGGCTGAGCGGGGCCGCGGAGGCCGGCGCCACGCCCGCCGCGGGCGTGAGCCCCTGAGAATTCCCTTCAGCCCGGATGCCGGTGTCCGCACACCGGGCAGCCGGGATCGCGCGCGACCTGCAGCGTCTCGAAGCGGCTGCCGCGGCCGTCGAACATGAGCAGCCGCCCCGCCAGCGATTCGCCGATGCCGCCGGCCAGCAGCTTCAGCGCCTCGTGCGCCTGCAGCGTGCCGATGGTGCCGACCACCGGCGCGAACACGCCCAGCACGGCGCAGCGCGTCTCCTCGAAGGCGGCATCGGGCGGGAAGAGGCACGCGTAGCAGGGCGAGGCGTCGCCGCGCAGGTCGTACACGCTCAACTGCCCGTCGAAGCGGATCGCCGCGCCGGCCACCAGCGGCCTGCGGTGGCGCACGCAGGCGGCGTTGATGGCGTGGCGGGTGGCGTAGTTGTCGCTGCAGTCCAGCACCACGTCGGCTGTGGGCACCAGGCGATCGAGCAGGGCGGCGTCGGCGCGCGCGACCTCGGCGGCGACCTGCACCGCCGGGTTGATGGCGGCCATGGCGGCGGCGGCCGAGGCGACCTTGGCCTGGCCGACACGGGCGGTGGTGTGGGCGATCTGGCGCTGCAGGTTGGTCAGGTCGACCTCGTCGTCGTCCACCAGCGTGATGCGGCCCACGCCGGCGGCCGCCAGGTACAGCGCCACGGGCGAGCCCAGGCCGCCGGCGCCGATCACCAGCGCATGCGCCGCGGCCAGGCGCTCCTGGCCGTCGATGCCGAATTCCTCCAGCAGGATGTGGCGCGAATAGCGCAGCAGTTGCTCGTCGTCCATGGTGGCTTGGCGGCGCGGGCCCTCAAAGCGCGATCGGCCTCCCGGGGGAGGCCGATGCGGCGCGGGCGGGCGAGGACGCCGTCCTCAGTTGTCCTTCTTCTCTTCCTTGTTCTCGACGATCACCTGCGTCTTGCTCACGACCACCGTCTGGCCCTTGAGCTGGTTCAGCGCCTGGATCAGCGGGAAGTCCTTGTCGGTGCCGAACTCGGGCGTCTTGCGGTCCTGCGGCGGCTTCTTGGCCTCTTCCTCCAGGCGCTTGCGGGCCTCGTCGCGCGCCTTCTCGCGCTCCGGGTCCTTCACCTCGGGGCCCTGGCCGCTGGACAGGTGCTTCTCCAGGTCGGCCTCGCGCATGCGCAGCGCGGCGTAGGGACTGCCCTCGGCGCTCTCGTCCACCAGCACGTTGGGCACGATGCCCTTGGCCTGGATCGAAGCACCGCTGGGCGTGTAGTAGCGGGCGGTGGTGATCTTCAGGCCGGTGTCGGGGCCGAGCGGGCGCACCGTCTGCACCGAGCCCTTGCCGAAGGTCTGGCTGCCCATGACGGTGGCGCGCTTGTGGTCCTGCAGGGCGCCGGCCACGATCTCGCTGGCCGAGGCCGAGCCTTCGTTGACCAGCACCACCAGCGGCACCGTCTTGAGCGCCGCCGGCAGGCCGCGCAGCGGATCGGAGCCGGCGCGGCGCTGGTAGTCCTCGGGAATGGCCTTGTAGACCTGCTTGCTCTCGGCGAGCTGGCCGTCGGTGGTGACGACGGTGGATTGCGCCGGCAGGAAGGCGGCCGACACCGCCACCGCCGCGTCGAGCAGGCCGCCCGGGTCGTTGCGCAGGTCGAGCACCAGGCCCTTGAGGTTGGGCTCCTGCTTGTAGATCTCCTCGGCCTTCTTGACGAAGTCGTCGACCGTGCGCTCCTGGAACTGCGAGATGCGGATCCAGCCGTAGCCCGGCTCGATCACCTTGCCGCGCACCGACTGGGTGCGGATTTCCTCGCGCGTGATGGTCACCGGGAAGGTGCGGCTCTCGTCCTTGCGGAAGATGGTCAGCAGCACCTTGGTGCCGGCCTCGCCGCGCATGCGCTTGACGGCCTCGTTCAGCGTCAGGCCCTTGACCGCGGTGTCGTCGATCTTGGTGATCAGGTCGCCCGTCTTCAGGCCCGCGCGGAAGGCCGGCGAGCCCTCGATGGGCGAGACGATCTTGACCAGGCCGTCTTCCTGCGTGATCTCGATGCCCACGCCGACGAAGCGGCCGGTGGTGCCCTCGCGGAATTCCTTGAAGGCCTTCTTGTCGAAGTACTGCGAGTGCGGGTCCAGCCCGGCGACCATGCCGGAGATGGCATCGGAGATGAGCTTCTTCTCGTCCACCGGCTCGACGTAGTCGCTCTTGATCATGCCGAACACCGCGGCGAGCTGCTGCAATTCTTCCAGCGGCAGCGGCGCGAGCGCGCCGCGCGCCACCGTCTGCAGCGATACGGTGGTCAGCGCACCGGCCACGGCGCCCGCGGCGACCCAGCCGGTGATCTTCAGTTTCTGGCCCATGGGGTTCCTTCTGGCGACCTGTTCAGGTCAATATACACAGCTTGGAAACAAGTTCGCGACCGCGGTTCCGTAGCCCCGCGCAACGGTCGGACGTATCCGGCGCCCGGCCTCAGGCCCGGCCCTGCGAGGCCACCGCCGCAGCGGCCTTCTCGGCGGCCGCCGCGTCGCCCAGGTAGTAGTGGCGCAGCGGCTTGAGGTCGTCGTCCAGCTCGTAGACCAGCGGGATGCCGTTGGGGATGTTCAGGCCCACGATGTCGCTGTCGGAGATGCCGTCCAGGTACTTCACCAGCGCCCGGATCGAGTTGCCGTGCGCTGCCACCACGATGCGGCGGCCGGCGCGGATGGCCGGCGCCATCGACTCGTTCCAGAACGGCAGCACGCGCGCCACCGTGTCCTTCAGGCACTCGGTCAGCGGCACCTGCTCGGGCGAGAGCTTGGCGTAGCGCACGTCGCCGCGCTCGCTGCGCGGGTCGCTGGGCTCGAGCGCCGGCGGCGGCGTGTCGTAGCTGCGGCGCCAGACCAGCACCTGCTCGTCGCCGTATTCCTTGGCCATGTCGGCCTTGTTCAGGCCTTGCAGCGCGCCGTAGTGGCGCTCGTTCAGGCGCCAGGAATGGATCACCGGCAGCCAGGTGCGGTCCAGTTCGTCCAGCACGTGCCACAGCGTGCGCGTGGCGCGCTTGAGCACGCTGGTGTAGGCCACGTCGAAGTCGTAGCCCTCGGCCAGGAGAAGCCGGCCGGCCTGCCTGGCCTGCTCGATGCCGGTGGGCGTGAGGTCCACGTCCGTCCAGCCGGTGAAGCGGTTCTCGAGATTCCAGGTCGACTCGCCATGGCGGATCAGCACCAGTTTGTGCATGGAGGCCTTTTCGTTGGAGGAAGGGAAAACGCGGCATTTTAGAATTGCCGGCTTTGCCACTCCCGAGCGCCCCCTGTGAAATTCCTTGTCGACAACTGGGTCCTGATCCTCATCGCCCTGAGCTCCGGCGGCATGCTGTTCTGGCCGATGCTGCGCGGCGCCGGCCAGGGCAGCCTGTCGGTGCAGGGCGCGGTGCAGCTCATCAACCGCGAAAAAGGCGTGCTGGTGGACGTGCGCGACCCCCAGGAATATGCCGCCGGCCACCCGGTTGGCGCACGCAACCTGCCGCTGGAGCAGTTCGAGGCGAAGCTGCCCGGCGCCGTCAAGAACAAGGGCGTGCCGCTGCTGCTGATCTGCGCCGGCGGCAACCGCGCGTCGCGTGCGGTGGCCATCGCCAAGAAGCTGGGCTACGAGAAGGCCCAGGCCGTGGCCGGCGGGCTCAAGGCGTGGAAAGAGGCTAACCTGCCCGTCGAGAACACCTGAGAGCCCAGCGCCATGCAATCCGTCAAGATGTACACCACCGCGGTCTGCCCGTACTGCATCCGCGCCAAGCAGATCCTCCAATCCAAAGGGGTGGAGCAGATCGAGGAGATCCGCGTCGACGCCGACCCCGCCGCCCGGCAGCAGATGATGGAACTCACCCGCCGCCGCACCGTGCCGCAGATCTTCATCGGCGACACCCATGTGGGCGGCTGCGACGACCTGATCGCCCTGGACGGCCGCGGCGGGCTCGAGCCCCTGCTGCAGGGCGGCGCGGCCTGAGCGCCCCCAGGGCCGGGCTGCGCCCGGTCCGTCCCCCGACCCCCGAGGGGGACAAGAAGACTCGGGAGCGGCCCGGCGTCTTCTTGAGACCCGCAGGCGATAATCCGCGATTCACCCTTCTTCGGGCGCGCCGCGCAGCCCCAGGCTGCCGCGTCCCGATCCCTCCGACCGACACAGACACACCATGGCCGACCAGCAAGCCGCAGACCCCGTATTCCAGATCCAGCGCGTGTACCTGAAGGACCTCTCGCTGGAGCAGCCGAACTCCCCGGCCATCCTGCTGGAGCAGACCCAGCCCACCGTCGACATCCAGCTCGGCGTGGAGGCCCAGAACGTGGCCGAGGGCATCTTCGAGGTGTGCGTCTCGGCCACCGTGCAGACCAAGATCGACGACCGCACCGTGTTCCTGGTCGAGGCCAAGCAGGCCGGCATCTTCGAGATCCGCAACCTGCCCGACGACCAGATGGGCCCGATCCTGGGCATCGCCTGCCCGCA
Organism: Xenophilus sp.; assembly: GCF_044462705.1. Classification (NCBI taxonomy): domain Bacteria; kingdom Pseudomonadati; phylum Pseudomonadota; class Betaproteobacteria; order Burkholderiales; family Comamonadaceae; genus Xenophilus; species Xenophilus sp. The sequence continues at coordinate 1,187 of NZ_JBIQNC010000236.1, read as the reverse complement.
GATCGTCTACCCCTACCTGCGCGGCAACGTGGCCGATGTCGTCCAGCGCGGCGGCTTCCCGCCCGTGCACCTGGCCGAGATCAACTTCCAGGCCATGTACGAGCAGCAGCAGGCGCAGGCGGCCGGCGAGGGCGTGCCGGCCAACGCCCAGTAACACCGCTTCCGCGACGCCGATGCGCATCTGCGTGCTCGGCGCCGGCGCCTGGGGCTCGGCGCTGGCCATCAGCGCCGCCAGCCACCCCACGGCGGCACACGGCGTGACCCTCTGGGCGCGCGACGACCGGCAGGTCGCCGCGATGGCCCAGGCGCGCAGCAACGCGCGCTACCTTCCCGACATCCCCTTCCCGGCGGCGCTCGAGGTGCGCGGCGGCGCGCCCGAGGCGCTCGCGCAGGCGGCCGACCTGGTCATCGTCGCCACCCCCATGGCGGCGCTGCGCGAACTGCTGGCGGCGCTGCACGCGCTGCGCATGCCGGTCGCCTGGCTGTGCAAGGGCGTGGAGCCGGCCGGCGGCGCCGGGCAGGGCCTGCTGGCGCACGAGGTCCAGGCGCAGGTCGCGCCGGGACTGCGCTGCGGCGTGCTCAGCGGCCCCAGCTTCGCGCAGGAGGTCGCGCGCGGCCAGCCCACCGCGCTGGTGGCGGCCAGCGCCGACGCCGGCGTGCGCGACGCGCTGGTCGCGGCCTTCCACGGCCCCACGCTGCGCGTCTACGCGAACGACGACCTGGTCGGCGTGGAGGTCGGCGGTGCGGTCAAGAACGTGCTGGCCATCGCCACCGGCCTGGCCGACGGGCTGGCGCTGGGGCTGAACGCGCGCGCCGCGCTCATCACCCGCGGGCTGGCCGAGATGACCCGGCTGGGCGTGGCGCTGGGCGCGCGGCCCGAGACCTTCATGGGCCTGTCCGGCCTGGGCGACCTGGTGCTCACCGCCACCGGCGACCTGTCGCGCAACCGGCGGGTGGGCCTGCTGCTGGCCGAGGGGCGCACGCTCGCGCAGGCGGTCGAGTCGCTGGGCCACGTGGCCGAGGGCGTCTACTGCGCTCGCACCGTGGTGCAGCGGGCCCGCCACCTGGGCGTGGACATGCCCATCGCCGAGGGCGTGGTGGCGCTGCTGGACGGCCGCCTCGCCCCGGCCGACGCCGTGCGGGCGCTGATGGAGCGCGAGCCGGGCGCGGAGATCGGCGCCGGCGGC
>NZ_JBIQNC010000235.1:0-6879 GCF_044462705.1 Xenophilus sp. | reverse complement strand
CTGCCTGGCCGCAAGTCTGGCTTGGCTGACAGATTGAATGTCGATTCAGCCTAGGCCAGCATCACTGCGCGGGCGGGAAGGGCGGGGCGTTGCCGTCTTCCTCGTTGGACTCGGCGAACAGGCTCCAGACGGCCATGAACAGCGCCGCGATCACCGGGCCGATGACGAAGCCGTTGATGCCGAAGATCGCCATGCCGCCGATGGTGGAGATCAGCACGATGTAGTCGGGCATCTGCGTGTCCTTGCCCACCAGCAGCGGACGCAGCAGGTTGTCCACCAGGCCGATCACGAACACGCCGACGAAGATCAGCACCAGGCCCTTGAAGATGGCCCCGGTCGCCAGGAACCAGATCGCCACCGGCGCCCAGATCAGCGCCGCGCCCACGGCAGGCAGCAGCGAGAGGAAGGCCATCACCACGCCCCACAGCAGCGCGCCCTGCACCCCCAGCAGCGCGAAGGCCACGCCGCCCAGCAGGCCCTGCGCCGCCGCCACCGCGATGTTGCCCTTGATGGTGGCGCGGATCACGGTGGTGAACTTGTTGAGCAGGTAGTGCGTGTGCGGGCGCGCCAGCGGCAGCGCCTGGCGGATGGTCTTGGACAGGTCCGCGCCGTCGCGCATCAGGAAGAACAGCAGGTAGAGCATCACGAAGAAGCCCACGATGAAGTCGAGCGTGTTCTGCCCGATCGACAGCGCCTGCTGCCCGATGGCCTGGCTGGCCTGGGCCGCCACGGCCGAGAGCTTGGACAGCATCGCCTCCATGTTGCTCAGGCCGAAGCGGTCGAGCAGGTTGGCGAGCCATTGCGGCAGCGCCGCCACCACCTGCTGGACGTAGCCGGCGAAGTTGAGCTGGCCCGAGCGCACGCGCTGGGCGACCTCGGCCACGTCCTGCACCAGCGAGGTGGCGATGACGACCAGCGGCAGGATCACGATCACCAGCACGATGGCCAGCGTGGCCAGCGCGGCGGGCGTGCGGCGCTTGCCCATCCGGGCCAGCAGCCGGCGGTACAGCGGCGTGAACAGGATCGCCAGCGCCATGCTCCAGAACACCGCCCCGAAGAACGGCAGCAGGATCCAGCCGAAGGCAGCCGTGACGGCGAAGAGCAGGGCGAGGAAGACCCCGCGCTGGAGTTGGGGCGAATTCATGGTGGCGCCGACTGTAGCCGAGCCGCCGCGCGGGCCGGGGGATGCGCGGCGCGTGTCGGTGTCGGCCGACGCCGCGCGCTCAGGCCACGCGCGCGGGCAACTGCACCGGCGCCAGGCTGGCGCGCAGGCCCTGCACCGCGTCGGCCGTCGGCAGTTCGGTCTGCAGCGCCTGCTCCACGTGGCCGATGTGGTCGAGCATCAGTGCGCGCGCGCCGTCCGGGTCGCCGCGCTCCAGGGCGGCGACGATGGCCGCGTGCTCCTCGCAGGACTGGCCGGCCTCGTGGCGCGACTGGTAGAGCGTGGCCGCCAGCGTGGTGCGGGCGGTCAGGTCGCGCAGCACGCCGCACAGCAGGCGGTGGCCCATCTGCTCGGCCAGGCAGACGTGGAAGTCCGCCAGCAGGAAGGCGCGCGTGGCGGCATCGGCGCCGCGCACCGCACGGCGCTCCTCCTCGATGTGCTCGCGCAGGCGGCGGATCACCTGCGACAGCGGCCGGCCGCTGTCGGCCAGGATGCCGGCCTCGACGATGCGGCGGGCCGAGAAGGCGTCGCGGGCCTCCTCCGCCGAGGGCTGCACGACGAACCAGCCGCGCTTGGGCTGCACCTCGACGAAGCCGCGCGCCTGAAGCTGCATCAGCGCCTCGCGCACCATGGTGCGGCTCACGCCGAACAGGTCCGCCAGCGCCTGCTCGCCCAGCCGCTCGCCGGGCGCGAGCTTCTGGGCGAGGATGGATTCGACGACGCGTTCGGCGATCGAGGTGGGGCTGATGTCGGACATGTCCTCAGTGTGCCGCAGCCGCGCCCTCCGGCGCCGGCAATTCCATCTCCGGCGCTTCCTCCAGCGGGGGCAGGCGGCCGTCCAGCGCGGCGTGTGCCTGCTCGCGGTCGATGTCGCCCTCCCAAGCGGCGATCGCCACGGTGGCCACGCAGTTGCCGACCAGGTTGCCCAGGGCGCGGGCGATGCCCATGAACCAGTCGACCGAGAGCACCAGCACCAGGCCGATGGCGGGGATGGCAGGGATGGCGTGCAGCGTGGCCGCCAGCACCACGATGGCCGAGCCCGGCACGCCGTGCGCGCCCTTGGAGGTGACCAGCGCGATGGCCAGGATGGTCAGCAGGTCGGCCATCGACACCGGCGTGTTGGTGGCCTGCGCGATGAACACCGCCGCCAGCGTGATGTAGATGGAAAAGGCGTCGAGGTTGAAGGAGTAGCCGGTGGGGATCACCAGGCCGACCGTCGAATCGCGCACGCCCATGCGGCGCAGCTTGGCCATCACCTGCGGCAGCACGCTGTCGGAGGAGGTGGTGGCGAAGACGATCATCAGCTCCTCGCGCAGGTAGCGCAGCAGCTTCCACAGCGAGAAGCCCGAGATGCGCATCACCAGCCCCAGCACCACGAACACGAAGACCAGCACCGCCACGTAGAACAGCGCCACCAGCATGCCGAGCTGCTTGAGCGAGCCCACGCCGTACTTGCCGACGGTGAAGGCGATGGCGCCGAGCACGCCCAGCGGCGCCAGCTTGATCAGGATGCCCATGATCTTGAACATCACCAGCGAGGTGGCGTCCACCACCACCGCCACCGGCCGGCCGCGCTCGCCCAGCAGCGTGAGCGCGCAGCCGAACAGCACCGCGAACAGCAGCACCTGCAGCACGTCGCCGGTGGCGAAGGCGTTGATCACCGTGGTGGGGATCAGCTTCATCAGGAAGTCGACCGTGCCGCCGCTGGTGAGCTTGTCGGCGTTGGAGGCGTAGGCGTTCATGGCCGAGGCGTCCAGCGTATTGGGGTCGACGTTCATGCCCACGCCCGGCTGGAACCACCAGCCCAGCAGCAGGCCCAGCGTCAGCGCGATGGTGGTCAGCACCTCGAAGTAGATCAGCGCCTTGACGCCGACCCGGCCGACCCGGCGCAGGTCGCCGGCGCCGGCGATGCCGTGCACCACCACGCAGAAGACCAGCACCGGGATGATCATCTTGATGAGCTTGATGAAGCCGTCGCCCAGCGGCTTGAGCTGGATGGCGAAGTCGGGCGCGGCGAGGCCGAGGACCACGCCGATGACGAGCGCGATCACGACCTAGCCGAACAGGGATCTGGCGAAGCGGAGCATGGTGGGCGTTCTCCTGGAAAGTTGCATGCAAGATGAAATCAAACTTGCATGCAAGAAATGTAGGCAAGACATGGCCTTTGTTGTTCAGGGGTATTCCCTAGCCTCGGGGCGGCGCCCGGCGGGCGCGTACCCTTGCAGCCCCATCAGCCTGGAGATGCCGCCATGCGCATGCTCGACCTGCCCGGCCCGGCGGCCGGTGTGCTTCCCGCCCTCGGCCTGGGCACTTGGCGGCTGGGCGAGTCGCCGGCGCGGCGCGTCGCCGAGGTGGCGGCCGTGCGCGATGCGTTGGCGATGGGCTGGCGCCTGCTCGACACCGCCGAAATGTACGGCGAGGGCGGCGCCGAGGAGGTGGTCGGCCATGCGCTGGCCGAGGCGCTGCGCGCGGGCGAGGTGCGGCGCGAGGACATCGTCGTCGTCAGCAAGGTCTACCCGCACAACGCCGGCCGCCGTGGCGTTCCGGCCGCCTGCGAGCGCAGCCTGAGGCGGCTGGGCCTGGAGCGCATCGACCTGTACCTGCTGCACTGGCGCGGCAGCGTGCCGCTGGCCGAGACGGTCGAGGCCATGCAGTCGCTGCAGGCGGCGGGCCGCATCGGCCGCTGGGGCGTGAGCAACTTCGACGTCGACGACCTGGAGGAGCTGGTGGCCGCCGGCGGTGCGGACTGCGCCGCCAACCAGGTCTGGTACTCGCTCGGCGAACAGGGCCCCGGGCACAGCCTGCTGCCCTGGATGCGCGCGCAGGGCATGCCGCTGATGGCCTACAGCCCGATCGACCAGGGCAGCCTGGCGGCGGGGGGCGAACTGGCGGAACTGGCCCGCGGGCTGGGCACGACCCCGGCGCAGCTCGCGCTGGCCTGGCTGCTGGACCAGCCGGGCGTCGCCGCGATCCCCAAGGCCGCGAGCACGGCGCACCTGCGGGAGAACCTGGCCGCGGCCGGGCTGCAGCTGGACGCGGCAACGCGGGCCGCACTGGCCCGCGTGTTCCCGCCGCCGGCGCGCAAGACGCCGCTGGCGATGATCTGAAGGCGGCTAGTGTGCCTCCGCCTGCTTGGCCGCAGCGATGGCGGCGGCGGCGTCGAACTTCGTGCCGTTGAGGAACATGTTCAGCAGCACGGCGGTGATCGAGGTCAGCAGGATGCCGGACTCGATCAGCGAGTGGATGCCGTGCGGCATCCACTGCTTGAAGTTGGGCGCCAGGAGCGGGATCATGCCCACGCCGATGGACACCGCCACGATCATCGCGTTGTGGCGGTTGTGCTTGAAGTCCACGTTGCCCAGGATGCGGATGCCCGTGGCCAGGACCATGCCGAACATCACGATGCCGGCGCCGCCGAGCACCACCGTGGGCAGCGACTCCACCAGCGCGCCCATCTTGGGCAGCAGGCCCAGCACGATGAGGATGACGCCGCCGGCCACGCACACGAAGCGGCTCTTCACGCCCGTGACGGCCACCAGCCCGACGTTCTGCGAGAAGCTGGTGTAGGGGAAGGTGTTGAAGATGCCGCCGATGAGCGTGCCCAGGCCGTCGGTGCGCAGGCCGCGCGCGAGGTCCTTCTGGTCGACCTTGCGGTCGGTCATCTCGCCCAGCGCCAGGAACATGCCGGTGGACTCGATCATCACCACGATCATCACCAGCGTCATGGTCAGGATCAGGAAGGGGTCGAACTTCGGCATGCCGAAGTGGAAGGGCAGCACGATGTCCAGCCAGGGCGCCTTGCCCACCTTCTCGAAGGTCATCAGGCCCATGCCGGCGGCGACGACGGCGCCGATGACGATGCCCAGCAGCACCGAGATGTTGGCGATGAAGCCCTTGGCGAACTTCACGATCAGCAGGATCGACACCAGCACCAGGCCCGAGATGGCCACGCCCGAGAGGTCGGCGTACTTGGGGTTGGGCACCGTGGGCATCAGGGCCAGGCCCTTGGGCACAGGCGGCAGCGAGGAGCCCGGCGAGGTCACCTCGGCCAGCCACTTCTGGTAGATCGGATCGACCACGGCCGGCGCGGTGGGGCCCACCGGGTTGCCGAAGATCCAGTTGATGCCCACGCGCATCAGCGTGATGCCGATGACCGCGATGATCGTGCCCGTGACCACCGGCGGGAAGTAGCGCAGCATGCGGCTGACCATCGGCGCGATGATGATCGAGATGACCCCGGCGCCGATGATGGAGCCGAACAGCAGTTGCGCGCCCACCTGCCCCGGGTTGGCGTTGGCGATGGCCACCATCGGCGCCACCGAGGCGAAGGTCACGCCCATCATCACCGGCAGCTTGATGCCGAACCACTGCGTGGCGCCCAGCGCCTGGATCAGCGTGGCGATGCCGCAGCAGAACAGGTCGGCGCTGATGAGCAGCGCCACCTCGTCCGGACTGAGCTTGAGGGCGCGGCCGACGATCAGCGGCACGGCTACCGCGCCGGCGTACATCACCAGCACGTGCTGCAGCCCGAGGGCGGTGACCTTGCCGAGCGGCAGGCGCTGGTCGACCGGGTGAACGCCTGCGGCGGGCGTGGTGGCGATGCTTGTCATCCGAGTTGTCTCCTGCTGTGGCGCACCGGCCTGGTCCGAGGCGCGCCGCAAGAATAGGGGGCGCCATCGGATCGAAAAAGTCGCACAATCCAATAAATCAATCGCCAATGCCGATCAAAAGGGGCGTTTTCCCTTGAGCATCAAGTCCTCTCTGCCCGAACTCAGGGTTTTCCTGATGCTGGCCGAAAGCGGGCATTTCACCCGGGCGGCCGAGCGGCTGGGGATGTCGCAGTCCTCCCTCAGCGCGGCGCTGGGCAAGCTGGAGCGGCTGCTGGGCACGCGCCTGTTCGATCGCCACACCCGCGCCTGCCGCCTCACCGACGCCGGCATGGCCCTGCTGCCCACCGCCCAGCGCCTGGTGGCCGACTGGGACCGGCTGGTCGCCGACGCCAAGGACTTCACCCGCTTTGCCCGCGGCCGCATCGCGGTGGCGGCGCCCAACGCGCAGTGCGCGCTGCTGCTGCCGCCGGTGATCCGGCGCTTCCAGGCGCAGTACCCGGGGGTGCGCGTGGTGCTGCACGACGTGCCGGAGCACGAGGTGCACTCGCTGGTGCGCAGCGGCGCGGCGGACCTGGGCGTCGCCACCCAGACCGACGTGCGCACCGACCTGGTGGCCACGCCGCTGCACGTCGACGAGTTCGTCGCCGCGATGGCGCCCGACCACCCGCTGGCCGGGCGCCGCAGCCTGGAGTGGGCGCAGCTGGCGCGCCACCCGGTGATCGGCTACCTGCCCGGCAACCCGGTGCGCCGGCTGCTGGAGGAGAAGCTGGCCGAGCGCGGCATCGTGCTGGACTGCCCCTTCGAGATCGCGCTGCCCTGGACCATGATGGGCCTGGCGCGCGAGGGGCTGGGCGTGGCGGTGGTGACGATGGCGCTGCGGCCGCTGGCGCTGTGGCACGGGCTGGAGGTGCGCAGCGTCGGCCGCCCGCAGGTCGCGCGCACCATGACGCTGCTGCGCGCGCCGGGCAACTCGCTCTCGCCGGTGGTGGCGGCCTTCCGCGACGCGATGGTGGCCGCGGCCGCCTGAGCGTCCGCTTCAACCCGCCGCGGCCAGCGCCCGCAGCGCCTCGGCGGTGGCGGCATCGGCGGGGAAGAAGGACTCCACCG